>JABGQJ010000533.1 GCA_018648945.1 Victivallales bacterium | reverse complement strand
GTTGGGTCTGCCGCACCATGGCCACCAGACTCGCCACATACTGCTGCTCCATGTTGGTCCCGCCATCGAACCACAACTGGGCAATGTCCCCGTAGTTCTCCAGCAGTTCCCTCACTTGTGGCAGACACTTCTCCTCGAAGTAGATCGAGAAGTCCTTTTTCTTCTCATCATAGTCCCAGTCGTTGCCGAACGCGTGCGGGTGGTGCCAGTCCAGGAAGTGCGAGTAGTACAGGCCGAAGCGGATTCCCTGGCGCTCGCAAGCCAGCGCCAGTTCCAGCATCGGGTCGCGCCCAAAGGGAGTCGCGTCCACGATGTTGTAGGACGAGCATTTGGAGCCGTACATGGCAAAGCCATCGTGGTGTTTGGCCGTGATCGTCAGCGACTTCATCCCGGTCTCGCGGGCGAGCGCCACCCACTCGTCCGCATCGAACTCAACGGGGTTGAACTGTGCGGCCAGCCCCTCGTATTCCGCGACGGGGATCTTGGCATGCTTCATGATCCACTCGCCGGTGCCGCCGACCTTCTGGCCCTGCCAGTAGCCGGCTGGCTCGGCATAGAGCCCCCAGTGGATGAACATCCCGAAGCGCGACTCGCGCCACCACGCCATCTTCGCATCTTGATCCATAGAACGGGTCTCCACGATATCATCAGCGCAGGAACACTGCGAGGGCAGAGCACCAACCTAGCCACCATCCCCCCATCTGCAACGGGTTCTCCTGCCAACTTGCCAGCATCCCTCGGCACCCGCAGGGCCACGAAGGGATGTGCACATGGGTGCCGCTTGCCGAATTCTCGCCAAACCGTCCCGCGAGAATCCAGAATGGTTGCAGGGCCGGGGGTAGTTGACGGTCGCTGTTGCGCCCCTACATTGTTGGCCAACAGTGGGACAGTTCGCCCACAGGCAATGATCGGTTGGGACTTGCAGAGGGACGAAGTTGCATGAGCAATCAGGAACCGAATGGATCCGACTACCCCGCCCTCCGGCTGCCCATGCCGCTTTGGGTTCGGCTCCTCGCGGTTCTAGTGGCGGTGGTTGGGTCCATCACCGTGAGTGTCTTGGTTGCGAACGCCGTTAAGCGGCGGACACAAGCCGCGTCGCCCGACCAGACGCCTGGCTCCTCGGCGGGAACCCTTGCAGAAGCCGAGGGAGAGCCCTCGTCAGAATCGCCGGACGCCCCCCTTTCGCCCGAGCTTGCCGAGGAAGCAGCAGCGGCAGAGCGCGCGGAGCTGCTTGATAGCTTGCTGGCCGAGGGCGGCATCCTCCTGACGGAGAAAAGGGCTGCGCAGGCGGTCTCGGCCTTCCGGGAGGCCTCTGCTCACAGCCCCGACTCAGCGCCAGCTTGGCTTGGGCTTATCGCCGCCTGTCGGCAGGCAGGGGACTTCACGCAAGCGTGGCGGGCCTGCGAGAGCGCTCTGGCGTCGGTGACAGGCGAGCAAGTGGAGATCCATCGCGCCTTCGCGCATCTGGCCCGGGACTGCGGCAGGGCCGACACGGCGTTGGCCGAGACCACGAAGGTGCTGGCGCACCTACCCGACGATGCCGATGCGCATTTCGTCGCCGCCAGCGCCCTGCTCACCCTGGGGCCGAAGGGCAGCGCCCTCAAACACGCCCGCAAGGCCGTCGAAGGCGCCCCCGAGAGCCACGCTGCACAGGTGATGCTGGGCCGCGCGTTGACGGCCGCCGATCAGCCAACCGCAGCAGTCGAAGTCCTTCGCCGAGCCCTGGCTGAGGTTCCCGGTTCCCCTCGCGCTTGTCTCGCCCTGGCACACACCCAGCGTCAGTTGGGGGACGATGAGGGCGCTCGGAAGACTCTCGCCGAAATCGACGAGAGTCTCGTCGAAGAAGAAACACGGTTGGTGGAGATCCTGTTGGACCCCGGCGGGGAACTCCCTCCGGCCGCGCTGGGATCGGACCGAGCCATTGCCGCCATGGCCGCTGTCGAGCGGGCCGAACTGCTCTTGCGCGGTGGCAAGGGGCGAGAAGCCATGGCCGAGTTCAGGCGCCTGGCTGCCGAGTACCCCGACCTGCCGTCGATCCACTATCGGTTTGCCGAGCTGACTCTCCTGAGCGGCCAGGTGGAAGCCGCACGGAAGCTGGCTGAAACCCAATTGGCGCGTAGCTCGGAAGACACACGGGGGCATGTCATCCTTGCCCGTGTCTTCCTGAACAAGGGGCTGTTCGGCCTCGCGAAGGAGGAATGCCGGAAGGCATTGGGAGGGAACTTGAGCCGCCGCGCCGCCCTCTCCGCAAGGCAGACCCTCGCGGTCGCGTACAACCGTTCCGGGGACCCGAAACAGGCCATTGCCGAGATCCAGGGATGCCTGGAGGCGCGACCGGACAACCAGGAGGCGATCATCTGCCTCAGCATCTTCCAGTTGGCAGCGGGGGATGCACAGGCCGCCATCGACACGCTGCGCGCGGCTGCGGAACGGTTCCCCGATGCTCCGCGGTTCCCCACCCATGAGGCGGCGTTGCTGCTCCGGAACGGCGACCGCAAGGGGGCGATTGTCGCGACCCGCAAGGCCATCGAAGTGGGGGCCAAGGGGGGGGGGTCCCACCTGCGACTCACTACGCTTCTGCTTGCTGAAGACCAAGCTGCCGAAGCCCTGCCCTTTGCTCGCCTGGCCAGGGAACGGATGCCACGCAGCCACCTTGCCGCCGACACCCTGGCTTGGTGCCTGATCCTGAACGACAAGCTCGACGAGGCCCTGCCTCACGTCCGCTTTGCCCTGGGGGCGATGCCGAGCGCACCGCGCTACCTGTACCATCACGCCGTCCTCCTCAAGCGCCAGCAGAAGACCGAGGAAGCCGTCGGGGAGCTGCGCACTGCGCTGGCCAGCACCCGCCAGTTCGCCGAGCGGGAAGCGGCGGAGAAGCTGCTCGCGACCCTCGGCGACAAGAAGCCCTGAGGCCGCGACAGCATCGCCTCCTGCCCCAGCTCCCAAGGGACGCAAGGGACCAGAGGGACCGAAAGGACAGCGACCACTCCGGCCCGTCCCCTCGGTCCCTTCGGCCCTTCCCCCCAACAGACGAGCCCGAGTCGTCGCGCGGGCGGATGTCTTCCCGCCGGTCGTCTATCGCCTCCAGCAGGATCGACACAGCCAGAACCAGCGGGTCACGGTCGAGTTTTCGGCAGAGCCAGCGGACAAAGCCGAGGATCGCGTCTATGGTGTAGTCCATCGGAAGCGGCTCCGTCTGCCTGGGAGTGGCCTGGTAACTGCACCCAGGGCACCGCGGCCGTTCTCGTCTTCCCGCTCCCCCGAGGATCTGCCGCTTTCATTTGGCATGCCAGGGCGCTCTTGCGCCCACCGAGGAGGAGGGACAACAGGCCGAAGGGCAGGCCACATTCGACTACAGCGGCATAGGGGCCAGCTTGGGAAGAAAGGCCGGCCAGAACGTCTAAGGAAGAGGATATGCACATGACCCGAGCCACGCTGCTCCTGACCGCTGGGGTGCTCCTGGCGGGCTGCGCCAATCTGCAACGCATCAATGAGAAGACTCTGGTCCGGGCCCGGCAGCGGGCGACCTGGCGGCCGCGTCGCCTCGTGTTCAACAATGACGGTGACGACCACATCCTCGCCAAGGACGCCAGCATCGAGGGCTTTCTGGCCAACAGATCCAATGCGCTTGAGGGATCCCAGGTCAGCACGATCGTCTACTGCACATCGCGGCCCTTCGGGATGTTCACCCACAATACCAAAGTGGGCCAGGTCCTCACCCAGAGGCTCATCAACAGTCGTCGCAATATCGTGGCGGACCTGATTGAGCAGGGAACTGATCCGCTGCGGGCGATGGTCGGCTTCTGCCGGAAGAACGACATCGAGATCCTCTGGTCGATGCGCATGAACGATACGCACGATTCCGGCCACCATCCCGACCGGCCCCACTTCTACTTCTCGAACTTCAAACGTGAGCACCCCGAGTGCCTGCTTGGGACCCGGGGCCGGCGGCCCAAGATTGGGGCATGGAACGCGGTCGATTACGGGGCCGAACTCGTCAGGGACACCGTCTTCCGGGTTTTCGAGGAGATCTGTACCGACTACGATGTGGACGGCATTGAGATGGACTTCTACCGGCATCTCGTGTATTTCCGCAGCGTGGCGCAAGGCGGGGTGGCGACCGATGCCGACCGGCAAGCGATGACGGAACTCGTCCGGCGGACACGGCGCATGATGGATGCCGTCAGCATCGACCGTCAGCGTCCGCTGCTCCTGACGGTCCGGGTACCCGACTCAGTGGCCTACTGCCGAACCATCGGGCTCGATGTGGAGCAGTGGCTCGCGGCAGGCTTGGTCGACATCATGGTCGCTGGGGGGGATTTCCGGCTCAGTCCGTGGTCGGACAGCATTGCCCTCGGCCGGCGGCATGGCGTGCCGGTCTGGTGTGATCTGGATCCCGCACCGAGGTGCCGGGGTGGCGGCGACCTCAACCGCAATGGGATCCGGGCGACGCGCGGTAGGGCAGCAGCTGCCTGGCAGGCCGGAGCCAGCGCCGTCTACTACTTCAACTGGTTCAATCCCACGCATGCCATGTGGCGCGAAACCGGCGACGCGAAGCTGCTGAAAACGATGCCCAAGCTGTACTTTGCCAACGTCACCGGGAGGACTGGCTATCTGAATGCCGGCTCCGGTCTGTTGGATTGGAGTCGATTCGATCAGAGAACGCAGCCTCACCCCGGCGCACCGCGGCGATTCGCACTCGACGCACCGTTGAGCTTCGATATTGAGCTGGGCGAAGAGGCCCCGCAGACAACGGCGTGGCTTCACGTGCTGGCCGTTGGCAGTGGCTGCGAGGCATCGCTGAACGGGGTCCGTCTGCAGGCCGCCGCTGCCGGCGATTACTGGCAACGGTTTGCCGTGCCGGGGAACCTGCTGCGAGCCGGTACCAACAACTGCCAACTGCGCACCTTGCCATCGACTGAGCAGGGAAGTGACGATGGTGAATGGACGCTCCGCGCACCTGCCGCAGTGTTTGGTGGCCCGGGGCGGCGAGACGAGCTATTCCGCTTCGACCCGGGCCGGCAGGGCACGGTCAGGGAATTGCGGGGTGACGCGCTCCTCATTGCCGACCGTAGCGAGGAACGCGGCAGCTACCTGTACTGCTCCCACGGCTGGGCCGCCGATCCGGCTAAGCCATGCGTCGTCGAGGTGGACGTGCAGGTGCTCTCGGGACGCAACGGGCTCATCATCGCCAACGGCCGCACCGAGGAGCGCATCTGGCTTTATCCCGATCGCATCCAGGCGGAATTCGCGAAAGCCGAACGCCGGATCGATCTGACTGGCACTTTCCACACGGTTCGGGCGGAAATCGACGGCCAGGATCTCCGCGTGTCCGTTGACGGAAAGGAACTCATCTCCGCGCCCGGCGCCCTTACCCGTCCCGCGAGTGGGGGACGCAACACATTTCTCTTCGGGGCATCGATGAGCGGGACGGTCGGCGAGGCCCTGTGGCGCGGCGTGCGCTATCGCACGGGCAGCGAGGGCGCCCCCGTCTACGACGTGGTTCTGGAAGTCACCCCCTGAGCTGGAAGGCTGCA
>JABGQJ010000532.1 GCA_018648945.1 Victivallales bacterium | reverse complement strand
TTCCATCGACTGCATCCAGCGGGCCCGCATGGACATGACCCCCGCCGAACTGATGGATTTCGCCCGGCACCGCCAGGGCCTCGACTTCTTCGCCGTCTCCGATCACCATCAGCCGAGCTACGCCCCCAAATGCCACTTGGGGACTGCGGCCTGGGAGGCGACTCTGGCGGACGTGCGTTCCCGCCATGTGCCCGGCGAATTCGTGGTCTTCCCCGGCTTCGAGTTCCGCGGGAAGCGTGGCGACACGGTGGTGGTTTGCAACTGGGAACCCACCTATGCCGAGATCGACCAGCCTGGTTGGCAGGACATTCGTGATCTCTGGGCCACCTGGCGCGAGCGAGACTACCTGACCATCCCCCACTTCCACAGTCCCGGCGGCTTGGCCCCCGACGAGTGGTGGGAGAATCCCATTTTCGCCGGCGAGCCGGTGCTGGAGATCTTCTCCGACCATGGCAGCTACGAGCGCGAAGACACGCGAGAGAACGGCCGGGCACTCTGCAAACGCTTCCGTTCCGACCGTTGCGGGGTCCATTTCCTCAAACAGGGGCACAAGTACGGGTTCGTGGCCAACTCCGACGACCACAAGGGCCATGTGGGGGTGAATGGCCTGACCGCCGTCTATGCGTCCTCCCTGGACCGGGATTCGCTGCTGGCCGCCTACCGCGCCCGTCGCGTCTATGGCACCACCAACGCCCGCATCCGCCTCCTCTTCGCCGCCAACGGCGCGCTCATGGGCTCGGCTCTTCCCGAGACCTCCCGCAAGGAGTTCCGCATCGAGGTCACTGGCGAGAACCGCCTGAAACGTATCGATCTCTTCCGCAATGGCGACCTCCACCAGACCTTGCTGCCAGCAGGGGTCTCCTTCGCTGAAACCGTCCGCGTGGAAAGCGAAGGTCCTGACAATTGGTACGTCCGCGTTACCCAGATCGACAACCACATCGCCTGGTCCAGCCCCATCTGGTTCGAGTAAAGGCCCGCGGAACCGAACGCTACTTCTCGCCCTTGGCAGACCAGACCGACACCTTCTCCCACTTCCGGTGGCGTGGGACGGATGGCGGAGTGCACCGGAGCCCGGCGCACCTACCTCGGAGCCGGAGTCCTGGCCGGGAGCGCTGGCTTCCAGCCGGCATCCCCCTCCCTTCCCGGTGGCATGGCACAGATGGGGGAGAGTGTGGACTGCTTCGGATCTGCGAGCAGCCCCCAGGCGGCATCGCGGTAGATTGTAGCGGCAACGCGCTGGAACACAAGGGGGATTGCTGGCAAGTTGGGGGGTGTGGTGTCCCTCCGATTTAGGAAGGCGTGCGGAACGCTCGCCCCATCAGTGGTAGGAGACAATCATGGCATGTGGACGGACGCGATCCCTGGCGGCAATTGCCCTGCTCACGCTTCTGGCGAGTCTGACGGCGGCGGAACCAGATTTCCTGCAGCCTGCGCCACTCGTGCCGGTGGCGTCGGAATGGCCGTTGGGGCCGTATTGGCAGCCGGCAAAGGTGGGGACGCGCGATTTCTACCTGGCTGAGCAGGGAAACTACCTGCGCATGGTCCCGAAACGGATCGTGCCGATGGCCCAGACGGGGTTGTTGCCGGAGATGATCCCCGGGCACTGGCGGTTGCATGGCTTCGACCCGGCGGAGTATGCGAAGCTGGCCCCGAGCTGGCAGGGCGTGGTCGATTCCTACCTCGACAACCAGTGGCCGATCTCGACCATTCACTACTGCGTGGCCAAGGGCAATCCCCCGCCATCGGCAGCGGCGGTCGCGCGGCTGGGCAATCTGTGGCTGGGCGACAGCATGCCGGAGGCGCCGATCTACCGGCTGGAGCCGCTGTTCCACTACATCAAAACCGGCAAGAAGTGGGTCGGCTCCTCCATGGGATACGTGGATGACGAGGCCTTCGTTGCCTTCATGCGAGACCGCGTGATGCCGCGCCTAGACAAGGAGATGCCCTTCTGCCGTGACCCGAAGCACCAGTGGACGCGACCGGAATTGCGGCGGCTCTGCGACATCTATTGCGAAGAGTTCTTCAATGCTGTGCCGAACAACCGACCGATTGCCTGGGGCATGTTCCTCAGCCCCTACCACATCGTGGACATGCCCAATGTCACGACCGTCGCCGAGAAGGCGGCAGATGCGTTCCGCAATGCCCATGCTCGGGGCCTGATGCGCCAGAGCGGCGGCAACAAGATCTACTACACGTGGCGCGGGCACGAACCGACCGAGCGCTACATGTACCCCAAGCGCGGCTGGTACTCGATCAACCGAGAGGAGTGGGGCTACCCGCTGCCGCACCTCTGGTACTACATCTTCCGGCCATACCTGATCGGGGCCAACTACGCCGTGACCGAGGGCTTCCCCGGCAGCCTGATGCAGGATATCGAGGGTGACGGGCAACACGAGTTGTCCACGCTCGGGCACATTGCCAAGCGCATGATCGATTTCACCCACCGCCATCCCGTGCGCGGCACCCCCTACGCCGCCGTTGGCCTGCTGCTGGACTACAACCGCGACCGACCCACCTGCTACAGCACTGGCGGCACAACCTACAGCAGTGTCCGCTTGCCCTATGACGATGGGGATCACATGAACCACGGGCTGATCTACGACCTCATATTCCCCGAGCACCGTCACACGCGTTTCAGCGGCAACTACTCGCAGACCGCCCCCTATGGCGAGATCTTCGACCTGCTCAGCCCAAACAAGCCCGGCAAACCCATCGATCCGAGGATCTTCGCAGGCTACAAGGTACTCCTCGGCCTGGGCGGCCTCCGCATCGATGCGACCTTCGCCCCCGTGCTGAAGGACTTCGTGGAACAGGGCGGCACGCTGGTCCTGAACGTGGCCGACCTCACCGAGGCGTTGCCGCTGGAGTTCTTCGGCGTGCGTTCGGACGGCGCGCCGATTCTGGCCAGCTCAGCGACGAACGTGCAGACCGATCGCGCCTTCGCCGAAGCACCGTTCTCGCTCCGCCCGCTCGGACTGATCGACGCCGAAACGTTGTACACCAGCGACGATCGCCCCCTGGTGACCCGCCGCCGCATCGGGAAGGGGTACGCCATCCTGGTTGCCGCTGCGCACATGGTCCAAAGCGATGCCATCGACAGTATGGATGGCATGAGCGACCGGGTGTGGCGGAAGAAGCCGATCCTGACCTTCGTGGACGACTTCATCGAGGGCCTGACTGCAGGCCTCGCGCCGTTCTACATTCGGCGGCGAGCCGGGGACAAGCCCGACCTGTCGTGGCAGATCAACCGCAAGGGCGAGGGCTGGACCGTGACCATGTACAACTACTCGCTTAGGCGCGAGGAGCTGATCGCGCGTCCAGTCGGCACCGCCAAAGTGCTGGCCGAATATCCCTACCGCGACGTGCCCTTCGAGATCGTCTGCCGGGCCCCGATGATGGATGTGGTTGAGCTGTACGAAGACCGAGATGTGAAGTGGGAACGCCGTGACGGGCAGATGGTCGTGACCGAGTCCATGCGGAGTGGTGAGATCCGGGTGTACGAATTCCAGCCCCGACCAATCAAGCTGCCCCCGCGCGAGGTGCAGGAGAATCTGGCCCTGAATCGTCCGGTCGAGGCATCCTCGACTCTCAAGAGCTACTCGCCACAGGCGGCCGTCGATGGGGTCCGCAACAACGATGACTGGTGGCAGTCGGATCTCGACCCCAAGCGTCACTACCTGTTCGAACTGCCCCAGTGGCTGCGGGTCGATCTGGAGGAAACGCGCACGATCGATCATGTGTTCGTGCAGTTCCACACCTGGGCGCACGCCTCGTTGAACACGAGGCAGTTCATCTACCAGTATGTGGTCGAGGCATCCGTTGATGGTGACGTCTGGACAACGGTCCTCGACGAGAGCCGCAACATGGACCCCGCCCGGCCCGAGGGACTGGAGCGCTGGTTCGAGCCCGTCCAAGCTCGCTATGTGCGCCTGACCGTGACCGGCAACACGGCCAAGGCCGGTGTACAGCTGGTCGAGTTGGAGGTCCGTGGCCCCGAGAAGACCACGATCCAGCCTGCCCGCAAGTCGATCACGCCGCCCTGGCAGGTGCAGTTCCCCGCCGAGATCGCGCACGCCCCCGCCGCCCGCATCGCCTACCTGAGGAAGCTCCAGCCCACCTCGGTCAAGCCAGGTTGGCTTCCCCCCGGCAAGAAATGGGCGGAGATGAATGGCTGGGTTCGCCTCTACGCCGACCGCTCCGGGAAGGGCAGCGCGCTGAAGCACAGCCTCTACGGAGAAAGTGTCAGCGAGATCACCTACGCCATCCCGCCGGGGACCAGCTGGTTCGCCGCCACCATCGGCTTTGGCAACACCAAGCGGGACGCCTCGGTGGACTTCCGCGTCCTTGTCGATGGCGAGAAGCGCTTCGACAGCGGCCTGTACCGCTTCGGGCGACGCCTGCTGCCCGTGGTGGTCGATGTCAAGGACCGGAAGGAGCTGAAACTGGTGGTGACCGACGGTGGCGACAGCATCCGCAACGACTACGCTTGGTGGGGCGACGCCCGCTTTGTGAGGGCCGCTGCTGAGTGAGTGCCGTTAGGACTGGCCGAGGCCCCCCGATAGCTATTGAGAGGAGGACACCCCATGCCACAGTCGTTCTGCCAACTGTACGCCCATCTCGTTTTCAGCACGAAAGGGCGGAGAACGTGGATTGATGATGCCATCCGACCGGCGATGCACGCCTACATCTCGGGGGCCCTTCATCATTTGGGCTGCGCGGATATTCTGGTGGGTGGCACGGCGGATCACGTCCACGTCCTTTGTGCCATGGCCAAGACCGTCTCCGCTGTTGAGATGGTTCAGAAGACCAAACAGTCATCCTCCAGACATCTCAAGCCACTCGGCACCACGTACCGGGACTTCTCCTGGCAACGCGGGCATGCCCTGTTCGCCGTAAGCCCTACCGCCGTGCCGTCCGCGCGGGCCTACATCGAGAACCAGGCGGAACACCATCGGCACGTGTCATTCCAGGACGAGTTCCTGGCAATTCTGCGTAGAGCCGGAGCGCAGTGGGACGATAGGTACGTGTGGGACTAGTCTGGCATGGCAATGCCGTCCTTGCGGGATCTTGCACCGTCCCTTCAGGACTCATGGGGTGTTGTCGTCTGTTCCTGGGACTACGCTGCGTTTCGTCCCAGGCTATGTTGCCCCGTGCCTGAGGCACTCCGGAGGCCGAGGGATCACCACCTCGATCCGGGCTGGGGAGACACGCACTCCGAAGGCCCGAAGGGCCGCTGCAATCTAGCCTGGGACGAAGCAAAGCGCAGTCCCAGGTAAGGAGCCATTTGCTGGCGAGTCCTGTAGGGACGACGCGACCTCGTGCACGGACTCGTATGCTCTGAGTACTCAACGGGCCCCACGCTACCTTGCCACGGCGAGGCCGGTCTGCCATTCCTTGCCGTTCATGCCGGCATAGAGCATGTAGTAGGTCCCCTCGACCGCGAACACTTGCGGGGTGAGAATGCCGTGGCAGTCCCAGGCCTCGGGGTCGGGAGAGAGGTCGAGGATGGGGTTGAAGGGGTTGGCCTCGAAGGTGCGGAAGTCAC
>JABGQJ010000531.1 GCA_018648945.1 Victivallales bacterium | reverse complement strand
ACTTTGCCGATTCGCTTGAGAACTGGGCGGCGGCGGACCCGCGCCAGCTGGAGCACTTCGGCGGCAAGTCGTTGGTGACCCAGTCCCATGGGCAGTCCATGATGTCCTACTTCGGGGCGCGCTACAAGATCAAGGGGCTGTATCTGCTCGACGAACCCGAGACCGCACTCTCGCCGAAGAGCCAGCTCGAACTGCTCGACATCATCGAGAAGCAAAGTCGCGCCGGGCACGCCCAGTTCGTCATCACCACGCACTCGCCGCTCCTTCTCGCCTGCGCTGGCGCCCGGATCTACAGTTTCGACCACCTCCCCGTGCGTGTCGTTGACTACCGGGAGACCGAGCACTACAAAGTCTACAAGCGCTTCCTCGCGGAGCACGACTGAGGACAGTCCGACCAGCCACTGCCTGCTACGTCGCCAAGCCCGCCGAGCCTGAGTGCAGCACTCGGCGTCACGCGGCCCCAATGGAACAGCCAGAGTCATGAACAGACGATCAGTCAAGCCTTTCCGACCGGTCTATCCCTCCCCTGCGGCGCTGATCACGTCGGTGAGCGAGGATGGCAGGCCCAACATCATCACCTTGGGTGAGGTGTTCAATATCAGCATCAGCAACCCCGTCATCCTCGGGATTGCCATCGCGAAGCCTCGCTACTCGCATGAGCTGATATGCGCCACACGCGAGTATGTCGTCAACCTGCCAACGGCCGGCATGGTCGAGGTCGTGGATCGCTGCGGGAGCGTGTCGGGCCGCGAGGTGGACAAGTTCGCTGAGTTCCGGCTGACGCCTCTTCCTGCAGAAAAAGTCAGGCCCCCACTCATCGCGGAATGCCCGATCAACGTGGAGTGTCGGGTACTCGACATTATCGAGGTGGGAGACCACGACCTGTTTCTGGGCGAGGCGGTCGCGGAACACGTCATAGAGGAGGCCCTTGATGAGGACGGGCACATCCTCACCGACCGCCTGGACCCTCTCTGCTACTTGCACTCGGAGTACTGGTCCTGCGGACGAAAACTCGGGCGACATGGCTTCTCGCGGAAATGACCGCAGCGTCCCACATGAAGCAAGTCCACATCACAACCCGAAGCGGCTGGCATCCCCCGGCCATCCACGCTAGCGTAGCTCACACTCTGGGAGGCGTTCCCGGCCCGGAAAGATGACTTTGCATCGCTGGCAACCGACCCTCAACTCGCCGCCCCTTTTTTGCAGAGCAGGGACGAAAGGAGTCCAAGATGAGTGAGAACGTCAGTTTTGGGGCAACCAAATTCATGGGCTTTCTCGGGACCGTCGGCGGCACGGCCATTGCGGTCGGGGTGCCGGCGATCGTGCTCGGCAACGCGGCGGCGGCAGGCCTCGGTGGCTTCGCAGCCACGCTCCTCTCTCTCGCCGGTATCGTGGGTGGGGTTGCGCTGGCCATCGTTGCGGTGTTCTTCTCCATCGTCACCCCCAGCAAGGTGAGCGAGGGCTGAGACCAGTCGTTCGGCACGCGGGTCGAAAACCATGGACATCAAGTTCCTGAACGTGGACCTGGAGGTCGAATCAACGGCGGATCTGTCACCGTTGGTCGCGGCCCTTGGGGATGACGTGTTCCTGCTCCAGATTCGGCCAGCCGACGGAGACGGCGATCTGGCGACCTTCGAGTTGGCCGAAGAGCATGGCGGCCCCGACGGGAGGATACTTGAGTTCTGCGATCTCATCGAGCGCCTGCCGCCCGAGGCGGCCGAGCTCTGGCGTACGGCGCACCGAAGGACCTTCGACATAGGCTATGAATGTGGCGACACGCCCCCTGTGTTCGAGTCGAAGCTGACGCATCCGACCATACGACGGGTCGCTGACCTCGGTGCCTCTCTGACTACCACGATCTACCCCGAGACAGATCCCGAGCACCAGAGTGCAGACGACGGGGGCGTCGGGGGCTGAGTCGATCCGTTGGCGAGGGGAATGGCCGCTGAACGGCCCGCTCAGCAAGACACGTACCTGAGGACGTTCCGCATGAAGCAAGTCCATATCACCACCCGAGGCGAGTGGCGGCAGTGGCTGGCTGAGAACCACGACCGGGAGGCGAAGGGGATCTGGCTGGTCTTCAACAAGAAGAAGACGGGCAAGGCATCCCTGGAGTACGGGGAGGCGGTGGAGGAGGCCCTGTGCTTCGGCTGGATCGACAGCATCATCAAGCGAATCGACGACGAGACCTACTGCCGCAAGTTCACGCCCAGGAGGGACAAGAGCGGCTGGTCAACGGTCAACAGGAAGCGGGTGGCGAAGGTGATCGAGGAGGGCAGGATGACCGAGGTCGGCCTGGCGAAGATCGCGGCGGCGAAGCAGTCGGGACACTGGGAGCCGGTGCCGCGCCCCGTGATCAGCTTCGAGATGCCCGAGGAACTGGCTGAGGCCCTGGCGCGAAACCAGGCGGCCAAGGCCTTCTTCGAGAGCCTGGCACCGACCTACCAGAAGCACTTCATCGGTTGGATCGTCACGGCCAAGCGACCGGAGACCAAGGCGAGGCGTCTCCAGGAGTCTCTGGCCTTGCTTGCAGACGGCAAAAAGCTTGGGCTGCGGTAGGGCGAGGCGATTCGCGGCGATGGGCAGACCGGACGGGTGCACTGTCCCCTGCCTTTTCAGCGCCTCAGCTGCAGTTGGCCCCCGAACACCTCGGTGCCGTCCTTCTTCCTGAAGGAGCGCTGCACCTGGGCTCCCGGTGGCCGCTTCAGGATCATCGGCTCCCGGAACTGCACAGTGCCGGTCATGTTGTAGCAGCGGAGGAGGACGTTCGGGACGGCGAGTTGCCGTCTGACATCGTCCCCGGCAGGGAACGGCAACACGGCCGTGACCCAGCCATCGGTGCTGCCTTCCCCGTGGATGGCGAGCCAAGTGTGTTTGTTCTCGAGCCCATAGGCGTAGATCCTGATACCCGCCGGTCTCTTGTACCAGTTGCCCGTGTAGCGCAGATCGTCCACCTTCACCTGAACGGTAAGCAGGTAGTCGCCATCGGGGTCGAGGCGGGTGCGTTTGGCGGAATCGATGTGGATGCTTGCTTCCTGCGGGATCTTGGCCTTCACGACCATGGCACCCGAATCGTCCTTCGCGACGGAGACGACGGCTTCCTGGGCGTGGGGTCCCTCCTTCTTGATGGTGTATTGAGCGGGCAGGCCGTCGTCGCCCAGCTTCTCGAAGCGGCAGGCGAGGAGATTCCTGGCCTTGCCGGTGGTGGTGTCCTGCGCCAGGATGCGCTTCTGCAACGCTTCGGGAGTTGTCTCGGGGACTACGGCGATGGAGAAGGCGAAGCTATGCGTGGTGCCTGCGGGTATGGCGAACGGCTGGGTCATCCACTCACTGCCGCACTGCTTCTTGGTACGGCCGCTCCAGCGGTAGACGTTCATGAGATTCGGGGGCAGGCTGAACACGAGCCCGGCCCGGAGTTCCGGGATGAACTCCGCGTAGGTGTTCCCGGTTGAGCCGACGATGCTCTTGGGCATGAGCACGTAGGGCTTGAGCTCCGCTGGCAGGTCGCGCAGCGGGAAGATCGTGGACAGGCCCTTGCCGGTTTCGTGCACGGTGTCGTCGCCGACGAAGGTGGTGAGCCCCACGGGCAGGACATTGTGCCCCCAGTAGGCGAGGGTGGCGGGGGTCTGGTCGACGCGTTCGTTGAACAGATCAATCTCGACCGTCACCGAGGTGCCCTTGGCCGGGATACGGTAGGTCTTGCGCAGCCTGATGCCGGGGAATCCATTGCTCAGGGGCATCTCGTAGACCACCCGCGCTTCCTGGCCGTCGTTGTCGCATTGGACCAGGCTCATCTCCTGTACTTCATCGCCGCTCCACCGCGCGGTTTCCGGCAGCCACAGCATGTCCATGACGAAGCCTTCGGTACCGAACGTCTCCTTCCCCACAAACTCCCCCACTCCCTCGACCGACCAGTCGTAGATGCGTCCGCCACCCGCGCCAAAGGAGATCGTCTGTTTCGCCGTCACGACCTTCAGAACGGTACGGTCCTCTCCCCCGAACGCGACCAAGCCGTAGGTGACATCGATGTCGCCCACCTTGCCGAGACGAACGGACCCCGCCTTGTTGGCCTTGAGGAACGCCGATTTGGCCTTGGCAAGCTCGTCCGTGACCGCCGTCGTCTCGAGGCGACGGAGTCCGGTGATCCGAGCGGGATCTGCGGTGGCGATCCAGAGCCCCGGCGACTGGCGCTGGACCTGGACGATGGCCTTGCCGGCATCGTCGAGGATCTGGTACGTCTTGTCCACGGGATTGACCAGGTAGCCGTTGGGCAAAGCCGGTGCCGCGACCGCGACGAAGGCGTCTTCCGCGAGGTGGTAGTTGAGCAAGGACAGCAGCACTTCCCCCTTCAGCTCCTGGGCGAAGCAGATCAGCGAGGACCGCCAATCCGGTGCCACATGGTCGATAGTGGTGTGCCCCAGGTCGATCCGTTGGTGGCGGTACGGGACGCCCTTGGTCGAGACGGCGGCAGTCTTGGCCCCGTCGGTGTAGAACTCCTCCACCAGGGCGATGCGCGCGAGGCCCTCGTGGATGCCGAACCACGAGGCATCCGCGAGGTGGATTCCCGGCCAGTGGGAGACGCTCCCGCAGCCGGCAGCGGCGGTGACGATGGTGTCCATGAGGAAGGCGTCCGGGGACTCACGGTGCACCTTCGAGAAGGACCAGCCGATGGTCAGGTCGGGCCAGAACTTCCGCGCGGGAACGGAGGTGCTGCGCAAGGTCTCGAGCAAGTTCCGGGCGTAGCCGAGAGGGCTCGGCTGATAGATCATCGGGCTGAGCGCGTCGAAGTCGTTGCCATAGATGCTGTAGTCGACGTGGCGGCTGGCACCGGCGCCCTGCTCGACTCGGAAGGGCATGGGCCGTACGGAATCGATCATCTTCTTCATGGCGTAGAGGGGGCGGCTGATCTGCCGCATGCGGTACTGTCGGTAGGCGTCCCGGTGGGTGGTCTTGAGTTCCTTCGTGGTCAGGGTCCGGTCGATGCCCTTCTCGGCGGCGAAGGCGGCGATCGTCGCTTTGTCGTCGTAGCCTGGCCACATGTCGGGGCCGGTGGGTTCCCAGTCCCAGTGAGCCAGATCGAAGACGTGTTCTGCCAGCGCCCACTCCTGGCGGGCGGTATCGCTGGTGAGCCCGGCACACACCTGGTCCATGGCCTTGGTCAGTCCTCCCAGTTTCATCGTGGCCTCTTGCCTGCCGCCGTAGGCGCGCTTGCCGTACTTGCGGGCGAAGAGGGTCATGTTGGCGTTGTTCTTGATGCCATGTCGGCGGTTTGCCGCGAACATCCCGTGGAGCCGGGCGTTCTTCTCGTCCGGGAGGCCATAGGGCCAATGGGCTTCGATGCCGCTGATCCCGAAGCGCTGGTAGAACTCCGCCATCCGGTCGTGGTTGCCCGCCGGGACGGTGCTAAGGCAGCCGTAGGGGTAGAAACCGAAGGTCCGTGGGAGCTTCCGACCAGCTCGGACAACGCCAGCGGTCACCAGCTTGCTGCCGCCCTTGGCCAGCGTCGTTTCGCCGTAATGGAGCTCCCAGGAGACGGCGGAGTCCAAGCGTTCCGG
>JABGQJ010000530.1 GCA_018648945.1 Victivallales bacterium | reverse complement strand
CTCGGCGACCGCGCCTTTCGTCTTGAGACTGGGATGTACGGACATAGTATTGATTCTCCTGATCGCTAAACAGGTATTACACAAGAGCTAGGTAATATCCCGTGGCTTATCGCGATTGCAAGCCCGTTTCGCCTCACCTTGAGATGAGGAAGCGCACCCCGAATGGTTCCAGGTCGAGGGAGAGCTGGCCGTCCCGACCAAACTTGCTGACCAGCGGGGTGCCGTCGGCCCCATGCAGGAGGTGCGTGCGCTTTGGCTCCAGATGGACGACAGCCTGGCGCGGCTGGTCGGTGGCGTTGACGATGACCGTGCCGACTGAGCCGTCGGCGGCGGTGAAGCTACCGGTGGCGACCGTTTCCAGGCTGGTCTCGATCTTCCGGACTGGCGGCCCACCGGGGCGAAGGGGCTTGCCCTTGGCCTGGTCCTGCCGGTAGTAGAAGGTGGGGACGGATCCGCACTCGAGGCGCGGAGGCCGGCAGGTCTCACCGAGCAAAAGGTACTGCGGGAATTGGGCGTAGGGGCGGCAGAAGGAGCGGTAGGCGGCGGCCACGGGGCGTCGCCACTTGTCGCCGCCGGTCAGCGGCACGTCGTGCATGAAGGGGCCGGGGATGAGCCCGCGGGTCAGGTTGTTGGCCAGGATGCGGCAGCGGAGCAGGTAGTCGGGACGGGTTCCCAGCTTGCCCTGCCCCTGCACGCAGGCGGCGCCGATCATGGTGACGTAGTCGTGGTACAGGTACGAGAAGAGGCCGATGCCACGGCCATTGGCGTTGCCGATATCCACTTCGCCGAACTGGCGGCTCCAGTAGGTGGCCATATAAGGGATGGCCAGTTCGCTGACATTTTCCAGGAAGAGCCCCAGCTCGGGCTGGATTGGCTTGCCCTCCTTGAGGATGTCCTGGCAGAGGGCCTCGAAATCCGTCCACATCCAGCGGCCCCAGCCGGGCGTGTGTCCGTGGTCCGGATGGTAGCATGGCGCGTGTTGACTGCCGCCGATCTCCTGGTCGAAGCTGACCAGAGGGACGCCGAGAGCGGCGGCCTGCAGGAAGGTCTTCTTCAAGGCCGCTTGCGCGTCCTTGCTGCCATGGCAGAGCCCGACCGAGTAACCGCGCCAGGAGCCGTGTTGCTTGGTCCGCTCGTACCAGTCCACGCCCCAGACCGTACCGTCGAGGTTCTGGACACACATGTCCTGGCGTTGCTCGAAGTCAGCGGTGTCGTCGAAGGCGGCACCATTGCCGGTCTTCTGGCGTTTGACCACCCACCAGTATCCGGAAGTGAGGAAGGCGGTGCGGTGTCCATGTCGGCGTAGTTCCTGGTTCATGCGTTGCCAGAACTCATTGGAGGGGACGGCGGGCAGGTAGTTGATGCCGGCCCAGGTGCCCCGGTTTTCCCAGCCGTAGGGGATGAAAACCATGTGCTTGAGCCCGGTCGCTTCCCGGTAGGCGTTCAACACCTTGGGAAGACGCTCCATTCCCTTGCCGAAGAGCTTTTCGCGGATGCTCTGGGACTGCACCGGGGAGATGATGATGCCGGAGCCTTCCTTGAGGAAGGCCGGGATGTCGGTGCGGCTGGTCAGCTTGGTGGCACACCACGGTTGTGTCTTGGCCCACGCCCCGTAGCGGTCTGCCGCGTCCATCCAGTCACCCTGGAAGGTGGTCATGGCCACGTCGTAGGGCAGGGCGATGTCCTGACCGGCAAGTGCGGGAAAGCGATGGGTGAAGTGGATGCCACAAGACGTGCCGGGCATGCTCCGCAGGTTCATGATCTTGGGGTAGCCCTCGCCGTCTTCGGCGGCCCAGTAGATGCCGCTGCGGTCGTTGTAGTGGGCGGTGAACTGCGCGTAGGCCGCACCGGGATAGGCGGCACTGCGGCGTGCGTGGATCTGGCCCGGGGCGGGCAGCAGGCCGCCGGCAGACCAGGGCAGGATCATCCGGTCGTCGCTGCCGTCACCGGCCAGGGCGGAGGGTGCTGGGGCCAGGGGGTACTCCAGGTCGGCGATCGCCCAGTCGGAGCCATTCTCCATGGCGATGCCGAACCGGTGAGTCCCGGTGGCGTCCATACGGATCGTGGCGGTGACTTTCAGCGCGTACTGCAGGTGTTCCGAGAAGGCAATCCGCACGGTGTCGGGGGCCGCCTCGTCTAGCCGGATGTGCCCAAAGTCACGGGCGGAGAATGGCTCGGTGTCACCGCTTCTTGGGTTGAGTAGGGACCCTCGGAAAAGTGGTTGGCGCAGGATGTCGGTGATGAATTCCTGCTCGGTTGTCCGATCAAGGATGCTGGCAATGTCGCCGGTCCGGGAATCGATCAGCAAGGCGGTCTTCGGCGAGGCCAGCACAGTGTTGCCGTCGATCTCGAACACTCCCTGGCGCTTGGCCAAGGCTGCCGCGGTAAGTTGCGGGATGTTGGCGGCGACCAGCCCAAGCCCCTCGGCCTGTCCGGGCTGGATGGCAGTGAAAGCGACATCGTCGAAGAGCACGACCGCCGAACTCGGGGTCTTCGGGTGGGTCCAGACGCCGAAGCCAGCCCAGCCGGTGGGTTGGTCCCCGTCCTTGCCAAGAACCTGCCAGCCTGGTTCGGGCTTGCCGTCGAGCCACGCTTTGGCGGCGACCAGATCGCCCACACAGGCGAATTTCAGGCGCAGCCAGCCATTCTTCCTGGCGAGTCCCAGACCCGCCGGACCAAAGTGTGGGTTGTGCTGCCCTTTTCCCTTCCAGCAGAGAATCTGGGAGGTCGTGCGAGCAACCTGCAGTCCTCGGAACCCAGTGCCTCCCTGCCTACCGTAGAGATAGATGGTCGGCGGCGTGCCGGTCATGGCTTCCAGCTTGGCCCGGAGGGAGAGAACGAAGTCGGGCGTATTCTCGCTGTTGGCTACCTTGACGATGGTATGGTGCGGCACATCGGTAGCGATCCGGAGCACCTGGTTCGCGGCCCCCGGGGCTTCGGCAGTCCGGGTCGCCAACTTGGCAGGGAGTCCGAGGCCTTCGGGGGGCGTGTCGAAGGTCCATTCCACGGTCTGCCCACTGGCGTTGCGAGCCAGGAGCAGGGCGGCGAGGAGAAGGGGGAACCTGGGCATGGCGTCTCCGGAGGTGGGGTGAGGCACGGCAAACATAGGGTGGCACGACAGGTGGCACAACCCACAGGGGTTGCAGGGCTGGGACTCCGGGGGTAGTTGTACGTCACTCGGGGTGGTCGTGCCCCCGGCGACGAGCTGGCCCATTGGGCGACCGTACGACAGGAGCGTTCCCAACCGAGGTGTCCCTGGCTGATGTTCAACTTCCGTACCCCCAAGGCCGCGCCTGCTGGCGCCAAGACGTATACCAACACGGCCCGTGTCCGATTCTCGCTGGCGGTCCCGTTCAATCTGCCTACTGAGATTCTGCGGGACGAAGGCTTGCTGGCGGCACTGCAGGGGATGCAGGACGATGTCTTCGACCTCAACTTCACCTGCCATATCCCGCCGTTCACGCGCGATGCCTACGCCGTGTTCCAGAGTCCCATGCAAGCCCAGGTCCATGTGCGGGACATGCTGCGGCTTCAGGAGCGGACGGGGCTCAAGGTCTCGGCCCTGTTCAACAACACCTATGTGCCGCCGACCAAAGAGAACCTGCAGCTGTTCATCGAGAATCTGCGCCCGCTATACGATCTGGGGCTGCGAAGCGCGACCGTGCCACATACGCTCTGGATGAAGTGGGGGGCGCTCCAGCAGGCCTTCCCCGAGCTGTACATCAAGAACACGGTGTTGCGGGAGGTACGTTCCGGTCAGGACTTCTGGAACACGGCGATGGCGGGGTTCGACTACGTGAACCTGCATCGGATCGTGGCCAGGAACCGCCCGGTGCTGAAGGAGATCCGGCGGGCTCAGGGGAAGTTCGAGAAGGAGTATGGCAAGAAGGTGGTGATCTCCCTGCTCGACGGCGAGGGCTGCCAGGGCGATTGCGGGCTCTGGGTGGAGCATTACCAACACACGCTACAGCACCCGGATGCCGACGACCCCGACACCCGCAGCGAGGTCTTTCGCATGCCGATCAATGTCGGTTGCATGAAGCTCGCCGGGGGAGGGGGGCAGTACCCCATGACCTTCAGCGCGGTGAACCTCAGCCCCTTCCGCGATGATCTGGAGGAGTTGCTGGAGTTCGTGGACGTGCTGAAGATGGGGAGCCGACTCAACCGGGACAACTTCACGCGCCTGCTCGGGCATGCGCGCATGCTGAAGGGCCGGATTCTGCCCGAAGCCGAGCCTGGGATCGGCGAGCCGCAGATGGGGGACGGATCCCCACAGCAGCTCGAGATCACCAAGAAGTGGCGCCAGGTGATCAAGGTCTGCCGGTTTCAGTGCTGGAATTGCTCGCTTTGCCCTGAGATGCAATTGCTCTTCGATCAGCACGTGGGCGGCTAGCCGGCGCGGACCCCACTTGCCGTGGGGCGGCCCCTACCTGCCGTGCTGGGGCCTGCCGCCGCGGCCCTTCTTCTTGGGCGGGTAGCGCTTGTGCCCGCCCTGGGGGCGGTTCGGGCCGCCGCCGCGCCGGGTGGGGCGACGTTTGCCGCCGCCTTCGCGCCGGGACTGGAAGAGGCGGGCGAGGTTGTCGCCCGTCACCCCGATGGTCTCCGGGCCACTCTCGCCCTGGCGGGCCATGATGTAGGATGCCAACTTGCAGGCGATGGTGGCCAGGTCCATGTCCTCTTCGAGATTCTCGATCAGGCTGAGAGCATGGGGATTGGGGGGGAGCTGGCGCAGTTCGTCGCCAAGACGCTCCCGGCGGGACAGACGCAACTGCTGGAGGCTGGGGACCAGGCGGTGTTCCATGTCGCCGCCGACATTGTGATGGATGCGGCGCAGCTGGTAGAATTCGTGCGGGGTGACCAGGGTGATGGCCGTGCCGGTCTCACCGGCGCGGCCAGTGCGGCCGATGCGATGCACGTAGCCCTTTGAGTCGAAGGGGAGGTGGTAGTTGAAGACATGGGAGACATCGGCCACATCCAGGCCGCGGGCGGCCACGTCGGTGGCGACGAGGATATCGATCAGCCCCTTGCGGAAGCCCTGCATGACCTCGTTGCGCTGCGGTTGCTCCATGTCGCCATGAAGCGGCTTGGTGTTGTAGCCGTAGGCACCCAGGGAGTTGCTCAGGCGATCCACCTCGGTCCGGGTGCGGCAGAAGACGATGGCCTTGCCGGGGTACTGATCTTCCAGCAAACGGACGATGGCGTCCTGGCGTTCCCACTCGTTGATCACGTAGTAGAGCTGCTGGATGTTCTCGCTCATCGCCTGGCCGGTGTTCTCGGTCTGGATCGTCTCGGGGTTCTTCAGGATCTTCCCGGCCAGCTGGCGGATGGGGGGTGGCATGGTGGCGGAGAAGAGGAGAGTCTGCCTTTCCTCGGGCAGGTAGGAGAAGATCTCCTTGATATCGTCGAGGAAGCCCATGTCGAGCATCTCGTCGGCCTCGTCGAGAACCACGGTAGTCGGGTTGATCCTGAGCCGTCCGGACTTGAGCAGGTCAAGTAGCCGTCCCGGAGTGGCGGTGAGGATCTGAATGCCTTGGGAGACGAGCGCGAGTTGGCGGTTGTAGGAGTGTCCGCCACTGACT
>JABGQJ010000053.1 GCA_018648945.1 Victivallales bacterium | reverse complement strand
CGTCAAGATCTCTCTACCTGCGACGCCAGCGCCCAAGGAAGAGGCAGCGCCAACGGGGAGCAAACCATCTCTTCGCCTCAAAAAGTCGGACAAGGGGCCCGAGCCTGCCGACACCGTGCGTCTTCCCGGGCTTCCCGAGGAACCCGTCGCCGAGGACGCCAGCAAAACGGTTTCCCTCTCAACCGAGTCGCCCGAGGAATCTCCCGACGAAGGCGAGAAGAAGGCGCTTGGGCTTAAGCCCAGCAAGAGCGAAGACGCGGAGTCTGCCGACGAAGACACCCCTGAAGCGATGGCCACCCCTGCCTCCATGCCCAGGCCGGCAAGCACGGGGCCGGGCCCAATCGCTTTCGTCATTCGCTTTGCCGCCTGCGGCGCTCTCGGCACCCTCGTCTGGCGCCTGGTGGTGGATTTCCTGGCCCTCTAGCTGCCGCTGTATGCACCCGAATGCTGTGCGCGTCCAGAGACCACTCTCCAGACGCGACACGGGGGTTTGGCGAAGCAGGCTACAGACCTCTGTGGCAGGCGAGGCAGCGTGGCCACGGGCGGAAACCCGTGGTCACGGCAGCAGCCCTGGCATAGGTTCTCGCGGTGGTCGGCAGGAACGTCAGCCTACAGTCGCCTGACCGGCTGCGGTCGGGAGATTTCTGCGTGGCAGCCAGGCGGGCCCCGGGCCCGGACTTGGCCGCGCGCAGGCCGCCGTGGACGCTCCGCATGGCCTCCGGCTCTGCGTCCGTTCATTGCACCAGTTGCCGCTGGACCTTGACGCAGCCTGCGGTTCGGCTACGTTAAGGATCTTTTTGCTCCTGCGGAACGGCCTAGTTGCCGCGACTCGGATTGGCCCTTTGGATAAGGTGGAGCTCTGAAACCAATGGCGGATTATGTATTTCTCGGCCCTCCTGGGGCAGGCAAGGGCACCATGGCTGCCATGCTCTGCGAGAGCTACGGCAATATTCATATCTCAACCGGCGACATTCTGCGGGCGGAGCTTGGCGCAGGCACCGAACTCGGCAATCGCATCTCCGCCTGCGTGCAAGGCGGGGGCCTGGTCCCCGACGCGATGGTCGGGGAACTCGTGCGCCAGCGACTGGGCAAGGCCGATATCGCTGCTGCGGGGTTCCTGCTCGACGGTTTCCCCCGGACCGTGCCCCAGGCCGAAATGCTCACCGCTTTGCTCGTGGATCTGGGGATTGAGCTTGGCCGGGCCGTTCTCTTCGAGGTCGAGGAGGAGATGCTGATCAAGCGCCTCGTCGGTCGGCAGCTATGTCCGGAGTGCGGCGCGATCTACAACACCTTCTTCTCCCCGGCCGCCCGTCCAGGCCAATGTGATGCCTGTGACGGCACCCTTGTCACTCGCAAGGACGACACGCTCGAGACTGTCCGCAACCGCCTGGCCATCTACTGGGAGCAGACTGCCCCGCTCATCGGCTACTACGAGCAGCAGAGCATGCTGACTCGAATCGATGGCTCCCAGACCAAAGCGGTGAACTTCAGCGCGCTGCAGGAAGCGCTGTCAATCTAGGTCCATCCCAATGCCTTCGCGACAAGTCGTCATTCACACCGGTCGGGAGCTTCCTGGAATCCGGGTTGCGGCCCAGGCTGCTGCCCTGGTTCTCGAGCAGCTCTGCGGCGCTGTCCGACCGGGGGTGAGCACCCTTGAGCTCGACCAGTTGGCTGGCAAGCTGATCGCGGATACCGGGGGCACCAGCGCCTTCCATGGCTATCTGGGCTATCCGGCCCAGACCTGCATCTCCCTGAACGAGGAGGTGGTCCACGGCATCGGTCAGGCGACTCGCATCATCGTGCCAGGGGATCTGGTCAGTCTCGATGTCGGTGTTCAGCTCGACGGCTTCATCGGCGACAATGCCCGCACGGTCTGTGCGGGCATTGAGCCGACGCCCGAGCAGGAATCCCTGCTCAGTGCCACGAGAGAGGGCTTGGCAGCAGGCATTGCCGCCGCCAAGGGCGGCAATTACGTGAACGACATCTCACGGGCCGTGGAGGAGAGCGTCAGCAAGAACGGCTTCGGCATCGTGCGTGATTTCGTCGGCCATGGCTGTGGCACGAAGCTGCACGAAGCCCCGGAAGTGCCAAACTTCGCCCAGCGCGCGCGTGGCGCGCGCCTGCAACCTGGCATGGTGCTCGCGATCGAGCCCATGGTCAACGCAGGCACTCACCGGGTCGTCGTTGATCCCATCGACAAGTGGACCGTGCGAACTGCGGATGGTGCGCCTTCCGCACACTTCGAGCACATGGTTCTCATTACCAAGGATAACGCGGAGATTCTCACGTGGCCAAAGACAGTATAAGGGTCGAAGGTGTCGTCTCGGAGCTTCTGCCGAACACCATGTTTCGGGTGAAACTGGAGAACGAGCATGAGATCCTGGCGCACATCAGCGGCAAGATGCGCCTGCATTTCATCCGGATCCTCCCCGGGGACAAAGTCATCGTCGAGATGTCCCCGTACGACCTCGGCAAGGGACGGATTACGTACCGGAAGAAGTAGCTCTCGCGCCGGCGCGCGAACCTGCCAACTCCCCCTTGCGCCCCTGAAGTCATGGGGGAGTCGCATGTTTCGCCGAAGTCTAGGTTGCAGGCGGGATACACGGCTGTATATTCACGGTTCGTTTTCTGCTTTCCATCGGTGTGCCGTGCTCCGAAGCCAGTGCCCTGTTCGGCGTGTGCCCTGTCGCGCGCCCGAAAACGAGTACATCGACGAGAACAACGACCTCAGTCCACTACATACATACGTAACGATCCAGGGTGCCCTCATGAAAGTCCGAGCCTCCGTCAAAAGAATGTGCAACGCCTGCCGAGTGATCAAGCGGCACGGTGTCGTCCGCGTGATCTGCAAGAACGCGCGCCACAAGCAGTGTCAGGGCTAGCCCACCATCCCGAGACATATCCCAGCGAGGACAGGAGCAAATACCATGCCCAGAATTCTTGGCGTTGACCTGCCGAACAACAAGCAAGTGACCATTTCTCTCCGCTACATCTACGGCGTCGGCCCGGCCCGTGCCAAAGAGATTTGCCGCCGCACACGGATTGAGGAATCCATGAGCGCCAGCGAGTTGACCGAGGGTCACATCGCCGCCATTACCCAGATTCTCCAGGATAGCTACGTGGTTGAGGGCGATCTTCGTCGGCAGACCGCGCAGAACATTCGTCGGCTCATCGCCATCGGTTCCTACCGTGGCCTTCGTCATCGCCGCGGACTTCCCGTGCGTGGGCAGCGTACCAAGACCAATGCTCGTACCCGCAAGGGCGCCAAGAAGACTGTCGGCGCCATTCGCGACCGCACGGCTCGTAAGCTGGCTGCCGTCTAGACCTCCCCGCCGCGACCGTTCCGCCAACACCTAATGCGTAGGAGTGAATACGTCCATGGCTGACGAGATTCTCGAAAACCAAGAACCGCTTGCCACCGAGCCCCCTGCCACCGAGCCCCCTGCCACCGAGCCCCTTTCCGCCGATCCGGAGATTAGACGGGCAAAGGGCAGAGGGCGCCATATCCCGAGCGGCATTGCTCACATCCACGCGACTTTCAATAACACGAAGGTCACGATCTCTGACATGCATGGCAACGTGGTCGCCTGGGGAACCGGTGGCCGCATGGGCTACAAGGGCTCCCGCAAGAGCACGTCCTACGTTGCCCAGCAGATGGGAACCGATGTGGCCAAACGCGCAATGACCCTCGGGATGCGCGAAGTCGAAGTCCGTATGAAGGGACCGGGTTCCGGTCGTGAGTCCGCTGTGCGCGGCATCGCTGCGGCGGGCCTCGACATCAGCGTCCTCAAGGACGTCACCCCTCTCCCCCATAACGGCTGCCGCCCCCCCAAGCGCCGCCGGGTCTGATGCGTCATAGCGGACGATCCGTCGCCGTCCTCCGTGACGGCGACATGTGAAGGGTCTCCAAAAGAGGAGTAGAAGCATGTCGGGTCTTGAAGGATTTGCAATGCCCGCGTCGATCAAGGTTGACGAGTCGACCTCGACCGCGACGTATGCGCGTTTTACCGCCGAGCCCTGGGAAAGCGGGTTCGGTCACACACTTGGCAACGCCCTCCGTCGGGTTTTACTGTCCTCCCTCGAGGGTTGTGCAGTGGCCTCCGTCCGGATTGATGGCGTGCAACACGAATTCAGCAGTATCGAGGATGTCCTCGAGGACGTGGCTGAAGTCGTTCTCAATCTCAAGAAAGTCCGGCTCGAATGCGATCCGGACGCTGAACTGCCGCGCACGATCGAGCTGTACGCGGACAAGGCGGGTGCGATCACTGCCGGCGCGATCCAGGAGGATGGCGTGGTGCGCGTTCTCAATCCCGAGCTTGTGATCTGCACGCTCGACAAGGACCGTCCCCTGCGGATGGAGATGGAAATCGATCTCGGGCGCGGCTTCCGCCCCGCCGAGGACAACAAGCGGGAAGACCATCCCATTGGCGTGATCCCGATCGACTGCATCTTCAGCCCCGTGGAGCGTGTGCGCTACGACGTGCAGGCTTGCCGCGTCGGCAACCGCACGGACTACGACCGGCTCGAGCTCGAGGTCTGGACCGACGGGCGGATCGCGCCGACCGATGCCCTCTCCTTCGCCGCGGCCTTGCTGCGCGACCATTTGGCGGTTTTCGCGGCGAGCGAGCAGAACGTCAGCCTGGCCGTTGCGGCTCCCGCTCTCAGTAGCGAGGACCAGGAACTGGTCGATCTGCTGATGCGCTCGGTGGCTCAGCTTGAGCTTTCGGTGCGGGCCGAGAACTGCCTCAACACCGCCCAGATTCGTTTCCTTGGAGAACTCGTGGAGAAGAGCGAATCGGAAATGCTGAAGTTCCGCAATTTCGGCAAGAAATCCCTCCAGGAAATCAAGACCAAACTGGCCGAGCTTGGCGTGTCCCTGGGCATGCCCTTCAAGGAAGAGGTCGCAGAGATCTTCCACCAACGGCTGGTCGAGCAGAATCAAGAGGACTGACGGATATGCGACATCGGAAACATACGTTCAAGATCGGCCTCAAGTCCGGTCACCGGCGGTCGCTGGTCGCCAATGCGGTATGCAGCCTGCTCACCCATGGCCGCATCACCACAACGGTACCCAAGGCCAAGGAGATCCGTCGGGTGGCGGAGAAGATGATCACGCTCGGCAAGCGCGGCACGCTGCATGCCACGCGCCTGGCCGTGTCCCGCATCCATCAGAAGGGCGTGGTGAAGCGCCTTTTCAACGAGATCGCGCCGGCCTACGAGTCGCGCAACGGTGGGTACACCCGTCTCCTTCGCACTAGCCGGCGCATTGGTGATGGCGCCGAGCTCTGCATCCTCGAGCTGGTCGACTATGCGGCCATTGGGGTGGAGCCCGAAGCCGTTGCCGAGGCCGCTCCGGCGACTGCGGAGTAGCCATCCCGTCCCTGATTTACTGACCGCAAGGCCAGCAACCACATGGTTGCTGGCCTTGCGCCTTTCCCAGACGCCCGAAGCACGCCCACTCCATGCCCACACCCCCGCCTCCCTCCCCCGACCACGGCGACCCGCACGGATTCTGCCTCGAACCGCCCGTTGCGGTCCAGGAACTGCAGGCCGTCGCCGTCCAGGGCATCCATCTGCACACCGGCCTTCGCGTGTTGTGCCTGGAGGCGGACGATCCCGAGAACGTCCTCGCGATCTGTTTCCCCACCGTGCCTGTCGATGACACTGGCGTGCCCCATATCGCCGAGCACGTGGTGTTGGGCGGGTCTGCGGCATACCCGCTGCGCGATCCATTCGTCGAGCTGCTCAGATGCAGCATGGCTACTTTCGCCAACGCCATGACGTTCCCCGACCGGACCGTCTATCCCGTGGCCAGCAACGTGCCCGCCGACTTCTGCAATCTGGCGCAGGTCTACCTTGACGCCGTCTTCCATCCCTTGCTCCGCCGAGAGTCCTTCCTTCAGGAGGGCTACTTCCTTTCCCCCTCCTCGGCCCCCGGATCCCGACCCGCTTTGCGGGAGCAGGGGATCGTCCACAGCGAGATGCGCGGCGCATACGCGGAACTGGAGACTGTGGTCCAGGCGGCGGTCATGGCCCAACTGTTGCCCGACACTCCCTACCGCTACGATGCAGGCGGCGTCCCCGCCGCCATTGCCCAGCTGTCCTACGAGGATTTTCTCTCGTTCTGCCACAGCCACTACCGCGCCGACCGAGCCCTGGTCTTCTTCTATGGCAATCTGGGGGTGCCCACGTGGCTCCAACTCCTGGATCGAGCACTGGAGGGACTACCCGCTTCCCTGCCGGCTCCACCGCCGCAGTTCCCCGGCCCAGTGCCATGGGAGGCCCCGCGGCAGCATCTGCTCTCAGTCACCATGGCTCCGGACGAGACGCCCGAGGACCGATCCGCCGTGGTGCTTGCCTGGCACATCGACAACGCGGTCGATCTGGATGCACATCTCCAGATGGACCTGCTCGACCACCTTCTTCTCGGCCATCCGGGCACCCCTCTTGAGCGAGCGCTCACTGAATCCGGGCTCGGCGACGACCTCTTCCTCTCGGGCTACGACAGCGAACGGCGGGAGCCCACATTCATGGTGGGCTTGCGTGGCTGTGCGAGCAGCAACCGCCAGCGTTTCCGGGATCTCGTTCTGCAGACTCTCCGCAGGGCGGCCGCTGCTGGCTTGCCACCCGACACCATTCGGGCCGCGCTGAATCAGATGGAGTTCTCGCGCCGCTTGATCGACGGTCAATACCCGGTCCTCCTGGCCGAGGAGGCGCTCGGCTTCTGGGTCCATGGCGGCTCGCCCGTGCAGGCCATCTCCCTCGAGGAACCTCTGCGACGCCTTCGCGACCGAGTGATGGACGACCCGCAGTTCGTGCCGGATCTGATCCGCGCCAGGCTGCTCGAAAATCCCCACCGCCTGCTGCTGGCCGCCCAGCCGGATGCCGCCCTCACGGTCGTTGAGCAGGGCCGGGCCAGCGAGAGGCTGGCCCGGATTGACGGAGACCTGAGCGACTCCGAACGCCATGGGCTACGGGAGCAGGAGGAACGTCTCCATTCCTGGCAAGAGACCCCGGACTCAGCTGCGGACCTTGAGCGGCTCCCCAGGCTTCGCCGCCAGCAGCTTCCCAAGCATCCTCCCTTGCCCACGAGCGAGACCGAGCATCTGGGGGAAGCCGTACTGCTGACCAGCCATGTGTTTGCCAATGGGTTGGAGGACTGCATCCAGGCCTTCGAACTGCCCTTCCTGCCGCCCCGGCTTGTGGGGCTCCTGCCCCTCTTCGCCTACTGCCTGGGGCGCCTAGACACCGAGCGTGGGGACTACGCCTCCCTTGCCGCCCGCATCGCCGAACTGGGAGGGAGGGTTGGGGCCGGCTGCTGTGTCCGCCGGGCTAAGCCAGGGGAGGGCAACCACCCCGTCCCGATGCTCACGATCAGGTGCAGCTCTCTCGGCGGGGAATTCGCCAGCGCCCTGGATATTCTCACAGAGGTGCTGTTGACCACCAGGTTCACCCCAAGCGAACGGCTCACCGACCTCGTGCGCCAGCGCAGATCCCGGCTCCTGGCCAGTGTCCTCGGGGACGGGCACCTCATTGCCGCACAGCACGCATCCGAGGGGTTCTCGCAAGCCCACAGGCTGCGAAGCGGCTGGTATGGCCCCCTCCAGTTGCGGTTGGCTGACGGGCTGGCAAACGCGCTCCCCGGCTCCCTTGCCTCCATTGCTTCGGACTTGGCGGAAATCCGGCTTCACGTGCTTGCCGCAGGCCCTGGGATCCTCGCCCATACCGGCTCACGCGCCGCCGCCCAGACGCTGCGTCAGCACACCACCACCTTCCAGGCCGCGAGCTCCGCTCCGGCTTGTCCTGGCGCGCCGCCGCCGACGGATGGCGCCCCGCAACCGGTCCGAAGCGCCCTTGCGGTGGCCGCGAACGGTGCCCACGTGGCGTGGTGTGTTCCTGCCCCCCGCTTCCCGGCCTCGACTGCCCCTCTGCTTGAGCTTGGGGCGCATCTGCTCTCGCTCGGCGAAGCATGGGAGGAGATCCGCGCCAAAGGCGGAGCCTATGGGGCATCCTGCGAGTACGACGCCATCTTTGGCACTCTCTCCTTCCTGTCCTACCGCGATCCCACACCGGCACGCACGCTGGCGTTCTTCGAGGATCTGGCGCACCGCGCCGACGGCTTCGCTTGGTCCGCCGCCCAGATCGAGGAGGCACTTCCTGCTGTCGTGCGGACAGACCAGCGCCCTCGCCGTCCCCCGCAACTGACCCAGGAGGCGCTCCACCATCACTTGCAGGGCATCTCCTACGCCGACCGCGACACATACCGACAGGGCCTTCTGGAGGCAACTCCCCAAGCCGTCGTGGCCGCACTGTGCGAAGCCTTGCAGGGAGGCCTGGCCTGCGTTGGGGCCTGCGCCCTCGGAGACCCCGAACTGCTGGCCGAACTGGGCCGCGACGTGCCGTTCCCGACCGCGCCACTTCTCGGCGAACGCACACAAGACCACACGAAATCTGGGCTGTGATGAACCCATGTACCCCGAAAGTGTCCGAAATCGAGATGGCGGGAGTTGCCCTCGGGCCAGTTTAAGGTTACCCTGTAGGTGAATATCCTCACATTGAGTGACCGACGGGATGGACCCGCCGCGTGACTTTTTTTTGTCCTGGAGAAACTGGGGACCCATGCCGGAGCAGAACTCTCAAGATCTAACGCTGATGTTCGTGGATATCCCAACGGTCTCGGCGATCCGGGATATGGAAGGTGAACTCGTAGTCCGCGAGTTCGTCGATAGGTGCCTCGCACTGCTTGGCGACATCCGTGAGCAACACGATGGCGAGTTGATCCGCAGTGTCGGTAGCACACTTCTGTGCAGCTTCGCTGAGGCGGATGGTGCGGTGCGGGCGGCCTGCGACATGCAGCGGGTCGTTGCCGAGACGGACTTCCGCACCATTACGCGCGCCACACTCCGCATGGGGCTGCACTCAGGCAGCGTCACCGTGCGCGGGGGCAGTTGCACCGGCGAGGTGGTGACCACGACGGCTCGAATGGTGACCATCGCCAAGCCAGGCCAGGTGGTCAGCACGGAGCAGGTGCGTTCCAGGACAAGCCACGACGTGGGTCAGTGGTTCACGCCGCTGGCGGGTGCCGAGACCATGGAGAAGCGACTGCGGGTCCGCCTCTTCAACGTCAACTGGCGCGAGCGGCTCGTGTCGGAAGTGGAGGATGCCCAAGTAGCTGGCCAAGTACCTGGCCAAGTACCTGGCCAAGTACCCGCCGAGGAAGCTCCCTCGGTTGGCCTGGGAACCGTGCTTACCCCCCCCAACGAGATGCTGCCGGGAGCCGGGCCTAACAAGCGGGACACCGTCAAGCAGGAATGGGACAACGAGCAGGCCCCCACCAACTGGCGCGCTGCCAGTCAGCGCCATGTTGCCGTTCGCGAGATGCAGGAGCGAATGGCCGCCCAAAGGGCAGGGGGTCCGTCTTCCGAACCAGGAGTGGAGAAGACCAAGCCGCCAACGGCTTGGGAACCGCCAAGCACCAGCTCCAGGCTCTGCGTGATCTGGCGCGAGAAAGTATTGGTCCTGGACGCCAAGAACACCTCCGTCACCATGGGACGTGAAGAAAGCAACGACATTTCGCTGCGGGTGACCACCGCTTCCCGGCGCCATGCGGAGATCCGCTACCGGAACGGGGCCTTCTACCTCATCGACCGCAGCGCCAATGGCACATTCGTCTACGACGAGACCGGGCGCGAACTCTACGTCGAGGAGGCCGAGTGCAAGCTTGGCGCGTCCGGTGCCATCTGCCCTGGTTGTCCCCAGGGACAGCCCGAGTGCGAAGCCTTGCTCTTCTGGGTGCAGGGATAGGCAAGGAACGGCTGTGCTGGCCTGGCGATTCCGGCGGAGCGGCTCAGTCGTTGCCGTTGCGTCGCCGCTCGCCCAGCAGCTCGTCCGCCTGGATTGCGGCCTCGATAAGCATCTGGTCGGTTGAGGAGTGAATGGTCCTCACCGAGGGTTCCACGCCATCGTGGAAGGTGACTTCCATGCTGTCCAGGGTCAGCATCTCCGCCAGCGCCCGCACGCCATCGTAGTTCCCATATTCCGCGTGGGAAATGCGCGTGCCAGACACGAACACACAGCCATCTGCCCCGGCCTTCGCCCCGGCAGACCCCGTCTCAAGCACGCCCGTCCGGTTCATCATCGTCAGGAACTGGAGGACATTGCTCATCTCCCCCTTGCCCAAACGGAAGTAGAAGTCGTTCTCAAGATCCGGTTCCTGGGCAGTCAGGACCAAGCCCGAGGTGTGTCTGCGTGCTTCGGCCAAGCGCTTCTTCAGTTCGGGAGGCAGAGACTTCAGCGCAACGACTTCGCCTCCCTTCTCGCCACAGACATCCAGACGCACCACGCCGGGGTTGCTCCCGGAGTAGATGAGGATGGGGGGTTGCAGCCCGGCTTCCAGTCGCTCCAGGAACTCCACAACCCGTGGCGAGGGCGCCGCTTTCTCGGCAGCCTTGCTCTGCGTGAGGGCAAGCGTGGCATCCTCCTCGTCGGTCGGCAGCACGACCAGGCGGTCAGCCGGCGTCCCCCAGTAGTCCCCGTCGTGCAGGACGATGGCACTGTTGCCGTCCAGTTGGGCCAGAACGAGGGTGCGGCCGCGCAGTTCGTCGATCGTGGTTCGGGCTAGGGTAACGGGTTTGCCCACGGAGCGCTCCAGACGGGCCGCAACATCGACGTCCTCTTCCTCGTCCAGCACGGGTATCTCCCAGGCCAGACGGAGCGTCTTCGCGGCAACGTGGCAGTTGGCCGCACATTCGTCCAGGCTGAACGCTGCCGCGTCGAAATCCCGGACCTGCTCGAAGACCTCGTCCGTGGGGTCGTCGTTCGCTTCGGCGGCGACCGAGAACTCCCGCATGCACTCCAGCACAGCAGCTTTGAACTTGGCGGCTAGCTGCCCACTGTCTTGGGTTGTCCAATGCCACCGGTCCGTTCCGGCAATTCCTGCGTCCTTACGGGCCATTCAGTGCCTCCATGGAAGAGGGCGCGTTCGGGATCAGTATTTCAGCACGACGGCCCTGCGACCAAGCAACCATGCCACTTCTGCCATTGCTTTGCGAACTTGCGCCAGGCGACGGGCTGGTACATGGCTCGTTTTCAGGGCCATCACAACGACCACGTCCTCGGCACAAAGCAGAAGAAGAGGCGGAGCGCAGCCGGGAATGATCAGGCAATCCGCATCCTGCGCCACAAACTGCTGTAGATGCCGCTTGGTCCGCAGGAAATAGCGCGAACCCAGAGCGGCGTAGCGATCCCCGTTCTCCTGCATGTCCCCGACCTTGGCCAACGACAGGCCCTGACGGTCCGTGAGGACGCAACCCACTGCACCAACCTGCGTCACCAGAGCGACCGCAAGTCGCTTGAGCAAGGCACCGTCCTCCGCGCCGACTGCCAACAGGGAGTCCAATTTCTCGTGTCGGCACCCGCCTGCGGTCAACGACAGGCCAGTCATTTTCCGGAACAGGGAAGGCCCGATTCTCGGTACGCTGGCCAGGTCGTAGATGGACGTGAAAGGCCCATTCTCCTCGCGCCAACGGACAATTCCCTCTGCCCGGGTGACGCCCACTCCCGGCAGCGCGACAAGCTCGGCGGCGGTGGCGCTGTTCACATCGACGCCGCGCGGTGCTCGTTCCAGGGACAGCTCGACCCCATCCCAAGTGCGTGTCGGAACGGTCCGTCGGCGGGTCTTCGGTACGCTGTCGTTGGTTGCGCGGTCTGCTGGCGCTGGCGCCGCCACCGGTTCCTTGGCCACCAGTTCCTTGGCCACCGGTTCCTTGGCCACCGGTTGCTCTGCCACCGGTTCCTCGGGGACTGGGACAGGTTCGGCGGCAGGCATCGGAGGTATCGCCATTCCAGGCGAGAAGATGTCTGGGATGTCCGCAGATGCATCGAGCCCCCCCATGGCTTCACCCGTGACGGCCAGGGCCTCGGGCGGCACGGCAGCGACCACTACGCCCAAGGGTAGCTCCACCTCGTCGCCCCCTCCCGCAATCAGATAGCCAGCAGGCAGAACCTGGGCAAGTGTGTCGACAGAGACCACGATGCGACCGGTGCGGAGTTGCCCGACCAGCTCTTGCTGGGGCAACTGAAGCACCGCCTGAGGACCTACTTCGCTCCAGGCCGGGCCACGCAGCGCTGTTGGTACGGCATCCAGCAGCGGCGCCAACGGCAAGGCGATCTCACCAGGCCCCACCATCTGTGCCGGCGTCTGTTCCTCCACCGGCTCAGCCGGCTCCTCCGTGGGTACGGGTTCCGGAGTCGGGCAGGGGGGCACGGTCCCATGGGGGACGAAGAAGCTCCCGAGTTTGGCGGCAGCCGCGACCTCCGCGTCCTCCTCGCCTTGGACCCCCAGTGCTGCCACCGGAACATGCGCAACGACTAGGCCAAGGGGGAGTTCCACCGCCGCGTCTGCAGTGGTGAACCACCCATCAGGCAGCTGCTCGCCGAATACGGAAACCGGGACGGTGACACGCCCCGTTGCCAGTTGCGCAACCACCGGTGCCACTGGTAGAACGAACTGCGCAATGGGCGGGGAATCAGCCCAGGAAGCCCCACGGCATGCTTCGGGGATAGTCGCCAGCACAGCCACCGCCGGCAGGCACACCTGCCCGTCTGGGGCGTGTTGCACGACCGGTGGCGAGTCCACCTCGGCGGCAACGGCCTCTTCCGCGGAGGACTGAGGAACTGCCGCAGGCTCGGGCTGAGCAGGCGGTGCACCGACAGGGCATGGCGGTGCGGTACCGCGCGGCGCGAAGAAGGGCGCCATCTCAGCGGCATCTCTTGCCTCGGGTGCCATCTCAGCCGTTGGGACGAGTAGCTCGGGCGGGACGGAGCCAACCACGGAAGGCAGGTCCAGAAGCACCTCGGCCGCCGTGTCAGCCAGCCAGCCAGTGGGAACTTGCTGGCTCAACTCCGCCAACGACATGGCCACGCGACCTTCGGCAAGCTGGGCCAGCAGGCGAGAGCGAGGCAGGAGAAGCACCCGGTTCGCCGCTTCTTCCGCATCGAATTCAGGGCCGAAGAGCGCCTCCGGAAGGTTGAGCGCAAGCGCCGCGAACGGCACCGGCACCGTGTCTTCGTCCGAGGCCGGCTCAGGGACTGACGGCTGTGCAACCGGGGGAAGGGGAGGGGGGGGCTTTGGGGTGGCGCCGTGTGGAGACTGGACCCGGAATGTCTGGCTGCGCCGCAGTTCGTCCTCCGCCTCGTCCGGTGCTTGCTTGACGAGTTGGCTTGGTGGGCGTTCCGGCAGATCCTGCACCCGGAACGTCTGGCTGCGTCGCAGCTCGTCCTCCGCCTCGTCGGGCACCGACTTGACGAGTTGGGTTGGGGGGCGCTTGCCCAGATCCTGCACCCGGAATGTCTGGCTGCGGCGCAGTTCATCCGCCGCCTCGTCGGGCATCTGCTTGACGAGCTGGGTCGCCGGGCGTCCCGGAGGGGCTTGCGTTTGATCGCGTTGCTGCGGGGCATCTTCGCTTCCCGGCAGGTCAGGAGCCGTTGCCTCCGGCCTCTGGATCCGGTTTGTCTGACTTCGCCGCCGCTCGTCCGCAGCCACGTCAGTCGAGCCGCCCGTGTGGTACGGCGACGGTGATCGCGGCAGGCCAACGTGCAACGACTCGCCTGAACCGACCGCCTCGGCGGGCGTCACATCGTAGCAGGCCTCTTGCGGTTCCTCCGCTGCTGCGTCGTCGGGCGGGGAAGGTGCGGGCAGATCGTCGCCAGCATCATCAGCCGTCTCCTGTTCGGCAGCCAATTCATCCGCGTTGGGCTGCTGCGCCCCCGATTCCTGCGGTTTTCCGCGGAACAGTTTTTTGAAGAGGCCAAGGGCCATGGCTTCGTTCCTGCAAAAAATGAGAACAGAGTTACCAACAGGATGGCGCTGCTGTCCAACGCTGCGGGAAGGACCCGGCCACCTGTCAACGTACATGCATTCCCCGACTTCTGCTTCCCATTATGGGCCAAGCTGGCGCCTTGGCCAAGCTTTTTTGTGCAACTCATGCGAGATTTCCCTTGATTAATGTCGCTTCACCCCCGAAACTCTATATCTACAGCACAACGAACACGCAGCCGTTCTCCCGCCAACCCGACTCGCTTGGGTGTCTGGAGGGCAGTCGTCGACCGACAAGCCAGGAGATGGGCGTATGGCTTTCGTCAATCAAGAGACGCGAGAAATCCAACTCAAGATCGTCTACTATGGCCCAGCTCTGTGTGGCAAGACCACAAATCTGGAAACCATCCACCGGATGATCCGAGACGACCACAAGGGCGACTTCATGTCGGTGGATACCGCCAAGGACAGGACTCTGTTCTTTGACTTCATCCCACTGGACGCGGACGTCATCGAGGGGTTCCGCACGAGTTTCCAGATGTACACGGTGCCCGGTCAGGTCATGTACAACACGATTCGCCGGATCGTGTTGCAGGGCGTGGACGGCATTGTCTTCGTGGCGGACAGCCAGTGGTCCGAGATGGCGGCGAATGTCGAGAGCATGAAGAATCTCGAGGAGAACCTCCAGGCTCAGGGCCTCCTTCTCGACGACATTCCCTACATCCTGCAGTACAACAAGCGCGACATCCCGGGCGTCGCCCCGGAGCACTACCTCGAGTTCCTCCTCAACAATCGGGGCAAACGACGGCCGAGCTTCTGTTCCGTTGCCACCGATGGCGGAGGCGTGTTCGACACGCTCAACATGGTGGCCCGCCTTGTCCTGCACCGCTTCGTTCGCGAGAGCGGGTCCACACCGGAGGATGGAGACGCCGACGTCGTCTGATCGGTATCCTGGCGCGACCGTTTCTCCCTTCCTTAAGGAAATCATCTATGACTTACGAGCTTTGGCCAGACGACGTCGTCAAACTGCGGCGGATTCTGGTGGACCTGCTCTCGCAGTCGGAGGCGGACAGTTGCCTTCTCTGCGACCAGGCCGGTCATGTGTTGGCTCACGAAGACGTGTCGTCAGGGACGGACCCGCTTCCCGTCTCTGCTTTGGGTGCCGGGGTGTTTGCGGCGACCCGCGAGCTGGCTCGGCTGCTCGGAGAGGACGAATTCAGCACCGTCCTCCACCAAGGCCTGAAGCGCAGCATCCTGATTTGCTCCGCCAACGAGGAAGTCCTGCTGGTGGTTCTCTTCTCCGGTGAGGAGCGGACCGGCCTGATCAAGCTCTACGCTCCGGCGTCGGCCAAGGCGGTGCGCGGGGTGTTCGCGGATATCACCGTGCGCGGTGCCAAGGGCCCCGCGTCGGTCGATCGCAACTTCGTGCTCAAGGACTCGGGTTCCATCTTCGGGGGTAACCAGTAATCCACCCCCTGCCGGGCCCCCCGATTCCGTGTCCCGGCGCGCTCTGGAGGGGTAACAGTGGCAGTTGAGGAAATTCGCTTCTGTACGATCCTGGCTGTCCGCTCCGGGACTTCGGACCCGGGCTCCGACGGGCTTGGCAGCCAGTTCCCTGCCGACTCGACGGCGATGCTGAACATGATCTGCCTCCAGTTCGCCGGCGAGGAGTTGCGGACGGTCGGCGATGTGTGCCTCTATGCCTTTGCCCGGGCTGACGACGCGGCTCGCGCAGCCTGCGAAATGCAGCGCGAAGCCGCGTGCCAGCGTGAATTCACCGGGCGGGAAGTGGGGCTCCGGATCGGCTTGGATGCGGGGGATGTCGAGAAGTCCGGCGGCAGTTGGCGGGGCCGGCCTCTTCTGCGCAGCGCTCGCCTTTCATCTCTCGCTCCCCTCGGCCGTGTCCTCGCTGCGGCGGGGCTTCGTTCCTACTTGGGCCGGGAACTGCGCCAGGCCCTGCGCCCCTTTGAGGCAGACGCGGCCGACACGGATAGACTGGGCAGTTCCACCTACGAACTGCCTTGGGACATGCGTCAGGACCATTCGCCTGACGACGAACAGCCGAAGACGGTGATGGGCGCGCCCGCCGGCACGCCGACGATCTCCTTGATGGGCACCGATGAGAGACTGACGCCTGGCGCCCTCGATGTCGCTGCCGCCCGCCGCCATCTCCCGCTGCCTCTGGGCATGACCGAACGCGAAGGTACGCCTCCTCCCGTTCCCCAACCGCCCGCCCAGCCCATAGAGCCTCGGCTCTGCCTGATTCGAGGGCGCCACCTGATCGTTGTGGACGCCAGGTCGCCTCGCGCTACAACGGGACGAAGCCCGGAGACCGATATCCAGATCGACATCGACACCGCGTCGCGGCAGCACGCCGACATCGCCTACAGCGGGGGGCGGTTTGTGCTCACCGACCACAGTTGGAACGGCACCTATGTCTACGATGCCAAGGGTGTCGGCCAGCTGGTCCACAACGACCACTTGGAGCTGCCGGAAGAGGGCTACATCTGCCCTGGCACGCCCAAGGCGGACGAGGAGACCTCCTTCCGCTTCCGACGGGCCGACGCGCCGGCGCCGAGCACTGGTGAGGACTGATCCCGGGACCGACTACCGGGGCACAAGGACGAGGCGGTCGAGGTTGAGCCCCATGCCGCTGCGGTTGGTGAGGGCCACGCGGTTCCTGCCCTGCTTCAACGAGAACACGGCAACCTTTCCCGGAGCGTTCTGGACGCGGTAGCCGCGCCACTCGCTGGCACGCTTCCGCCCCCAGCCGCCGGTGGGCGTGAAAACCAGGGCCAATGCGCTTCTCTGGTTCACCACCAGGTCACCCACCATGCCGCATTCGGTGGCCCCGACGAACCACAGTTCGTAGTTGCCTGCCTTGGGTACGTCGAGGGTCCATTCAATGGTATGCCCGACCGTGTTCCAGGCCCAGAGGTTGTCCTTGCCGGAGGTGTTGCCATGCCCGCCGCCGCTGACCTTGATGGCCCCGCCCTGTTCCCGCCAGTTGGCCTCCGCCTCGAAGCCCTGCCCCTTGGGAATGCGCGTGCGGGGTTGGGCGGCGAGGGTGACGGCTTGGCGGACAGGGGTGAGTTCGAGGCGCTCGGGAACGCGCCCTCGGAATGATACCCGCTCGTTGCCGCCCAGCCACATGGTACCGTCGGCTTCAGGCTGCATGCCGCCCACTTCCACGCCAGCGGGGAACTGCGTGCGGTAGACGCCGGGGGGCAGTTCGAGTCTTCCCTGGACGAGGGCTTCGCCGCGCCGGTTGCGCAGACCGCGAAGGACGGTGCTCTGGTCACCCGAGACAAGGGTCAGTTCGACCTCACCCATGGTCGCGGGTGCACCAGTCCACAGGTCGATGCTGTCGGGGCCGAGGCGAGCCGGGAGTATCATCGCGCCTGCCGATATCGGCAGTGCCTCTGTGCCCCGTGTCGCTACGCGGAATCGGTCCGGAGCCTTCACGTTCAACCCACTGGTCCCCCCGGGGCCCCAAACGACGTCGATCCGGCCATACGTGGCGGCGAAGCAACCGGTGGCAGAGATCAGTGCAGGTAGAGAGATCATTACACGGTCGTCTGCCTCCCCCCTGTGGGTTTCCAGGCGGAGCGCCCTGGTCCCGTCCACCCGCAATGTGGTGCCCCGCATAGCCAACCAGGACACGACCCCACCATCGGCACTGCGGGTGACGGCGAAGGTCTTCGCGTCGGTATCGATGCCCTCCATCTGCGTCGGCCCGATGGCAAAGCCAACCAGCGTCGTGCTGCCGTCGGGCCAGGCAAGGCGCACACCGTGCGAGCTGCCCTTCCCCCATCGGGAGACCTTGGGCAACGTGCCTTCCTGATCGGTCTTGGCAGGCAGGAGGACGGTGAGGAATTCGGCCTCCTTACTGGCTTTGGGTTGGGAAGCAGTGACGTGCCAGTTGTCCTGGTGCTTCTTGCCGGGAGGCCAGAGCACGGGCGGGTCGAAGGTGCCCGTCTGCGCCAGTTTCGGTTGAGCGGGAGTCAGGAACTTGACCGTGAGCGATGCCTTGGGGCGTTCGATGCGGACGGTGCCGCCCTTGGCGTCCAGCTTCATCTCGTCGATGGCGTGCAGCCAGTATTCGTACATATGCTCCTCGTCGTCGGCGAGTTCATCGCGTACCACGAAGATGCCGGGGCGGATATGAACGACCTCGCGCACGGCCTTGTCGAGGTGCTCGCCGTAGGCTTCGCTGGCATCGCCACGGACGAAGTCGAAGCCCTCGCCGTGGAGGTAGTCGGTGATCTTGCCGCGCGCGTGCCAGCCGCGATCCTGTCCTTTGCCACCGTCGATAGTGACGCCGCACTTGGCCTTGGTCTGGCGAGTCCAGTTGCTGTGATGGGGGGAGCTGTAGCGGTTGTAGTGCCCACTGGCGATGGCCAGGGGCTCACCGAAGGCTTCGAGCACGAAGCAGTTCTGGTCATTGTGACCGTGGGAGACGGCCCCGTAGGGCGAGGCGCGCATGGCGAAATAGACGTTCTCGTCACCGTCGGTTAGGTCGGTATGGAGCGTGGTCAGGCCGACCGCCTCGAAGTGCCGCGCCAGGGGCAGGTCGAAGGGGGGCAGGGATTCCAGTTTGTCGTCCTTGAGCACGACCCCGAGGATGCTGTTGCCGCCGGTTTGGCCCAGGGAATCGGGGTACCAGCGGATGCGCGGGTCCTGATTGAGCGTACTGAACCAGTACATGAGCGCGCCGGGGCGGCTGGGCTTGAACTGGGTGCCGTCGCCAAAGGGCGACATCTTCGAGAAGGGGGGCGTCAGATACAGCCGATAGTAGGGCGTGTTGTTGAAAAACGGGCGCTGGGAGAGGTCGATGCCCGTGGCCTCGCGCAGGGCGGTGACGTAGTGTAGCCCAAAGCTCATGTAGGCTCCCCAGTAGCCGGGGCCTTCGTTCCAGCCACCGTCTTCCTTGCCCCAGGCCGGATACACGCCCCAGTAGATGTGGGTGATGTAGTCCAGCCACATGCGCGCCTCTTCGTGCTCGGGGGCAAAGGAAATGGCCGCCTCGCCAAGGAAACCGATGATGCGCCCTGCGTGGCTCTCGAATGGGTTGTTGTCGAAGGGCATGCTGCGGAGCTTCTTGTAGAAGTCCCGCGCGCGCTCCAACATGCAGGCCTCGACCTTCGCGCGCTCCTCGGGGGTGAAGAGGTCGTACGTCCAGTCGTAGGCGCGCGAGCCACGCATCATGATCCACATGGCCGGTTCGTCGTTGTGAAACACGTTGGTGGAGCCATGCGGGTCCCAGGCGAAGAAGTGGCGAATGCGGCGCTTGGCTTCGGCTCCGGCAGCGGCATCGCCAGTGAGCAGATAGGCCAGACCAGCGCGCTCCATCTTGTCCATGGGGGGGCGGGTGGCGCGGAAGGTCAGCGTATAGGCGGGGCCACGCGCCTTGCCCTTGGGCAACCACTCGGGCTCGGGGACAATGTCCTCGCCTGCCCAACGGGCCACGTCGCGCAACATGGCGTCGGCGCTGCCCTTCAGATCGCCGTTCTCTGCCCGTTGGCGGAATTCCGGCAGGCGCCCGGCGGCGACGAAGAGCCGGGGGCGTTGCTTGGTGACCTCGAACTGCGTAGCCTTCGGATAGGGCCAGGGCGAGGCAGTCTCGGGCACCAGGAAGCAACGCACCTTGCTCCAGGCAGTGGCCCCGTTTTCCCAGGCCACGCCGTAGCGCCAGTGCCAGACGCCGGTCGCCAGTGGCTCAGTCAGCATTTCCGCACACCAAGTCAGATTGGTGCGGCGGATCACTTCACCGGTGAAATCCGCGTTCCGCGCGACTTCCAGTGTGTAGGTAGCGGCCTGCACGGGGAGCCAGAGGAACGGCGGGGGGTTGGTCCTCACCGTCTCGCGTTCAGCGGGGGAATAGGGCAGACTGCGACCAAGTGTGGGTTCGCGATCAAGGCCAAGCGAGGCAGCGAGCTGGGGCATCATGGCAGCGAGTTCCTTGCCGCCGATTGGGCGGAGCCGGACATCATCCCAGTACGTCTTTCCCGGGGTGAGCCAGTTGAATACCTGCAACTCTACGTGCTCGGAGCCCTTGGGTACAGGGAAGAGTTTGTCCGCCGTT
>JABGQJ010000529.1 GCA_018648945.1 Victivallales bacterium | reverse complement strand
GTCACTGTCCCGAGTTCCCCCGAAAGGCGACCAATGTGGTCTCATTCCCACACAAGAGAGCAGGGATGTCGTTCGCATTGGCATCAGGGCTGGTCGGGAACGAGGCACTACACCAACTCGGAGGCCAAGCCGGCACGCTCCTGGCCGAGGGTGCCCCACGCAGACAAGACGCGACATAATCAGGCCGCCGGCACCGAGAGGCTGCCTTCATGCACGTGGTCTGCAGTCCTCCGGGGCTCTTGTCGGCAGCGAGGGACACGGGCAACCGGAACGCGGGCGTTGGGCTTCACAGTCCTGCTGAGCTCTGATGCCATGCAAGTGCTAGTCGCCAACGAGGCTCAGCTCTTGCAGGTCCACATCCACCCAAACGGCGGCATCGTGGTTGCCGCCGGGCACTTCGTGGTAGATGAAGTTCCCACGGTCAGCCATGGCGGCGGCGATCTTGCGGCTCTCGACCACTGGAATAAGCGCGTCCTTCTCCCCCATGGTCAGGATGACCGGCATGGTCAAGCGGTTGGCATGGGCCAGCACGGAACGGGCCTCGTAGAGTTCGGGCCGTTCCTCCAAGTCCCCGCCATAGGCGGCGAAGACCGTGGTCGCGAGCTGCCGGAGCACGGGCAACGGACTCCGCCGGGCGAAGTCCAGGCGCGGACGGATGTCGCACATCCCCATGGCCACGACGCCGTGGAGCAGCTCGGGGTGAAGCACCGCGAAGGCCATGGCGCTGGAGGCACCACCGGAACCGCCGAGCAGGACGAAGTGCCGACAGGCCAGGTAGTCGCGAGCGAACCCCAACAGGTCCACAAGGTCGGCGGTGGCGGCTGGGCTCATGTAGGAGGTCCCGCGCATGTTGACAGAAAGCAGCGGGTGGCGACCGCCCATGACTCGGGTCAGCCAGAAGTCCCGCACGTCCTGCCGGGTGAAGATCTGGTCGGCGTGCGAGAAGGAGCCGTGCAGGTAGACCACTGTGTTCCTTGCCGGATCCCCGGGCAAGAACAGCGCCCAATCCTCCGCACCGTCTACGGTGCTGCGGTAGGTGATACGAACGGTCCCCTCGGGGTAGTCGTCACCACACACCGGAACCGCAGATACGAGGATCATGCTGGTCTCTCCCGGTCTCCCAGGCCGTGCAGGCCTGCCACCGTCGTCCCCGCGCTGCCGGTGAACGCGGCAGGCGGGGGCTCGGAAATATGTCTAGCGGACGCCGTTCCACCATTCGGTACTGTAGTTGGCCGGATAGAGCTTGCTGCCCTTGCGGTCGCTCGAGCAATGCCCATCCGCGAAGAGGATGTTGGCCCGATCCACGTGCCGGAAGCGCAGGCGCCCGTTGTCCGGACGCGGGCAGGAGCAGGCGGGGCTGGCGATGTAGCCATTGGACGCATCCGCAAGCATGATGGTCCCCGACGGCTTCTTCACATGGATGATCTGACGATGGCCCCGACCGCCAAGGCCCCAGTGGTTCCAGCCATAGTCATTCGTGCCTCCACCCCGGACCATGCCATGGTTGCTGTAGACGGGGCAACTGAACACGTTGTCATCCCCGGCATAGAAGACGATCTGGGAGGCGTAGCAGGTCTCTGGCGGGTTGCGGGTGCTGGCTTTGTAGGTCCTCTCGGAATCCCAGTTGTACTGGCAACCATGCTTGGGCATGTGGTCATCCGAATCGCCTTCGTACATGCTAATCGCAAGGCCAAGCTGTTTCATATTCGAGGTGCAGGAGATCGCCCGTGCCTTGGCGCGCGCCTGCTGCAGGGCAGGCAGGAGCATGGATGCCAAGATCGCGATGATGGCAATCACCACAAGCAGCTCGATCAGGGTGAATGAACGGCGGAGGGAGGGAAGTCTGAGCACGAGCGTTCTCCTTTGGGTTGGGGGTACAGTGGTGTCCACCAATAGCGGCAGATGTTCCTTGACTACGAATGAATAGCATATAAATCGATCTAGTGCAAATAAAGACCGGGCGAGTCACGTTTATTTAAGTTAGCTTGCGCACAGAGGAGCGGTTCATTGGCAGGTTCCCGTGCTGCCTTCTGTCCCTTCGCGGACCCCTTGCACTCCCGCGGGCGAGAGTCCACATTGGCGCCATGAAACACCCGCTATGCCTTGCCGTCGCCTCCCTCGCCATGGTCCTCGCCCACGCTGGCGAGACATTGGTCAACGATGACTTCACGCACCCCACCCTCGCCGCGTGGCAGATCGTGGATGTGGGCAAGAATGCCGCGCCCTCGCGCTGGACTATCGGCCAGGGGGCCGTGCATCAGGCAAGCAACATCTTCACGCGGACCTGGAACGGGGACCGGTGGGCGGACTGGACCGGTTCCTATCTGGCCCACCGCACGGGCACGTTCCGCGACGCGACGGTGGAGATGGCCTTCTGGTCCACCGACGATGATGGAGTCGGCTTGGCATGGCACTTCCGCGACAAGGACAATCTCTGCAAAGTGCAACTGGCCAGTAGCACATCCCTCTGGCAGGTCTCCCGCACGGTTGCGGGCACGTTCAAGTGCATCGCAGTCGGCAAGACTGGCTACCGGAAAGGGAAGCTCCAGCGCCTGCGCGTTCGCTGCGCGGGCCAGCGGACGGCGATCTGGCTGGACGACAAGCTGCTCTTCGCAGGGGAGATAGATGGCCCGAAGGAGGGTACGGTTGCGATCGAGTCCCGGGGCAACGAGGGCACCCACGCCGACTATGTGCGGGTCCGCTCAGGCGATGCCTGGCCGATGGCGGAGTTCCAGCCTCTGCAGACCCAGTACGTCCTGCGCACAGCCGAACTGGAGCGCCTCGCGGTGTTGCCCAAGGAGGCCCTGCGTCTTCGGCTGCAAGCATCAGCTGGCATCACCGCAACCGTCCATGCCAACGGGCAGGAACTGGCCCGCACTGCCCTGTCCGGAACGACTCCCGAGCTTTGGCGCAACCCCGGCGGGATGGATGCCCTTGGCGAGGTCCGGCTGTGGCAGGGAGACAAGGTGGTCCGCACCCTCCCCTTCAACATCTGGCCGGAATGGCCCAAGGAGCTCGGCGTCTGCGCCCACCGCGGCGACAGCCGGGTCGCGCCGGAGAACACATTGCCCGCGATCCAATCAGCCGTACGCAAGGGCGCGCACCAGATCGAGATCGACGTGGCCCGCAGCAAGGATGGGCAGCTCGTCCTGCTGCACGATCTGACTCTCAACCGTACCACCAACGGCACCGGCAAGCCCGGCGATTACACACTGGCGGAGCTAGAGAAGCTCGACGCCGGAAGCTGGAAAGACAAGAAGTGGGCCGGCACCCGCATCCCTACGCTGGAAGAGGCGCTGGCAGAGATTCCCGAGGGCATCTGGGTGAACCTGCACCTCAAGTCAGGCGTCGGGGCGGATACGACCCGCCTGGTCACCCGCCTGAAGCGCACGCGTTGGTGCTTCCTTGCGTGCACGCAATCCGAAGCCGCGAAGGCCCGGGCGGTCAACCCCAAGATCCTCATCTGCAACATGACCGGGCAGCGAGGTCCTGACTCACCTTATCCCCGTCAGACCATCGCCATGAAGGCGGACTTCCTGCAATTCTACGGCTTCGATGACAGCCTGCCCAAAGTCTCGCGTGAGCTAGCCGAACATGGCATCCGCCGCAACTACTACCCGGCCAATGATCCCGTGTTCTTCCGGCGGCTCCTGGAGGCGGGCGTGCAATACCCGCTGACCGACAATCTCGACGCCATGCTGAAGGTTCTGAAGGAGCTCGGCGTCCCGCCACCACCTGTGAAGCACTAGGGCAAGCGGCAAACGAGCAACTCGTCGGCAACCCGTTGCCCCGCGACTTGGAGCGGCTTACCGGTGCGGTTGATGGCCACCAAGTAGCTCCCGCCAGTCGTCGTCACTCGCCACGCAGCGGCGCGCCGCGCATCCGCCAACGGCAGACGTTCCACAGTGCGAACGGCGCTGGCACCATCCAGGGGAGCACTGTCCAAGGCCACGCCAAAGGCCGCCGTCGAACGACCTGGTTGGCGCACGAAGAACGCGGGGCCGAGTTTGGGGCGGTGGCCGCGTGGAATCTTACCGGTGACCACCTGGGCGCCCGGCATGGCCGCGAAGGTGAGATGCAGACGCTTGTATGGTTTGGCCCGGCCTTCGGGGCGCCCGGAACCGGACTTGAAGCGCGGGATGTTCACCCACGCGGTGAAGGGATCACTCGTCTTGGCCGCCTGGGTCTCGACCACGAAGTCGTAGCCCATATCGATGGGCTGGTCCGGAGTGACCGACGGGTGCATGACGCCGACGTCCTTGCTCACCCATGGCTCCCAGGGCGCATGGAAGGGCCAGTCGAAATCATGCTCCCCATCCTGGTGGTAGAGGTCGCCGATGAAGAACACGCCATCCAGAATGGCCACGCAGCGCGCGAACTCCGCACCGGGCCAAAGATTGGCCTTGGGATCCTCGGTCAGCAGCGCGGCGGGAAGATGCCCCCGATCCCGGAACACGGCCAGTTTGGCCAGCAATGCCAGTTGGTCCTTGCGGTCGATGACCACCGTGTTGTGCGCCATGGTGCGGTACATGACTTTGGCCTGTTTTGCGCCATAGGTAATGCGGAAGATCTCGTGGCTCAGCCGTTCGGGATCGTAGAGCTCCACATGCAGCCGGTCGAACTCGCTGCGGTCGCGCTGCATGATGTAGCTGATGGAGAGCGCGTGCAACCCCTGTGGCCCGTCTTCGCGCAACCACAGATAGCCATTGCTGGGCTGGAGTGTGTTGGCGGTCAACGGGACTGACTTGGCCTCCTCCTTGGCCGCCTCGGCCTCACTCATGCCCTCCATGGGCCAGGCTTTGGCGACCTTGAGCGTGGGGATGTAGGCGAGATCGCGGTAGGAGCGATAGGCCCGGGGATAGAAGCGGGCCAGGCCGCTGCGGACCACGCCGTCGGGCGTGTTGGCGAGTGTGCCATCGAACACCCGCTTGAAGCGAGGCCCCATGACATCGATCCCGAACTCGTCCATCTTCTCGACGAACTCCATCATCGGGACCAGCGTGAACCAGTGGTACACCCCCGCTTCGTGCGCCAAGCCATCCTCGGTGAAGGCGCGCTCGATCATGTTGTAGAACCCATGGGTGCCATAGAGGGCGTCGCCCACCAGGTTCCAGTAGCGCCCCAGGGCCACGGCCCCGTGCGTGTAGGTCTCGTAGTGGTGGACCTGCATATTGCCGTATTCGACATTGTGCCCGTAGATCGCGCGCAACTCCGGGCGGAAGAACGTCGTCTCGATCCGTTCGCGGTCGGCCTTCCCCAAGGCGGGGCTGCCCTTGATGCGAGCATACGCATCGATGACCGGAGCAAACATGAAACAGGTCTGGAGGGTAGACTGGTGCAAGCGCGTGCGCCCCGAGGTGGAGGCGGGACTGGTGACCGGCAGATAGGGGTACCAATGGCAGTACTCCAGGAACACATCTCTAGCCGCCACGGCATAGCGGACATCGCCGGTGAGCTGCCAGGCTTGGCCCAGCACGTTCGCCCGGTCGAAGTTGAGGGAGTGGATGTAGCCCACATAGGCCGTGCTCACCTTGTCGCTCTCGATGGGGGTGCCATCCTTGGCCAGATGGCGGAACCAGCTC
>JABGQJ010000528.1 GCA_018648945.1 Victivallales bacterium | reverse complement strand
GGATCATGGCGATATGGAGGGGGCGCACAATCGGTTCGACAAGGGGGCCTACTTCTACGAAGAGGTGTGGCGCATCCCGCTCATTGTGCGCCAACCCGGCGCGACGCCGACGACGCAGAACGCCTTCGTCTCCATCCTCGACGTGGGCGAAACGCTGTTCAGCCTGGCCGGCTCGCAGGCGCCGCCCGAGAAGCCCCGTTGCGGTCGCGACCTGCTGCCGCTCGTCGGTACGGCGGAGACACCGGACTCCTGGGCACCGGTCGCCTATGGCGTCTACGATCTCTACAACGGCATCTGCTTCGCCGTCCGCGCCATCCGCAACGAACGCTGGAAGTACGTGTGGAATCCGCAGGACATCAATGAACTGTACGATCTGAAAAGCGACCCCCACGAGTTGACCAACCTAGCTGGCGACGAGGAGTTCGCCCCGGTCAGGAACGGTCTCCACGAGCAGCTACTGGCCTGGCTGCAAGAGATTGGCGATCCGTTGCCAGAGCAAGTTCCTCTGCTACCCCCCGCTGGTACTGTCATCGCCACTGGCAATCCAGGGCCGTAGGGAGCTGACCCATGGGGCCCTTCCTCGCCATCTTCTGCCTGATTCTCGCTGGGGGGCTGACTACCTTTGCGGCCCCGGACGTTTCCATCGCTGTGGTTGAGCCTGCTCACGCGCGGGTGACGGCCAAGGGGAAGATGCTCGAGAACGACGCGGCAGCCTTCACGCTGTGGTCGAAGGGAGTCCTCGGCGATCACATCATCGTGCCGCAGGATGGCACGGTCGCCGTGACCGTGACTGCGGTCGGACAGGCTGTGGATGGCGTGGGAGCCAAGGCCGTGGTCGAACTGACCGCCATCGACGGCACCAAGCGAGAGCTCGGGCTCATCGAGGTCGGGTCCCAACCATTCTCCTACGGGGGACCATGGGACTTCAAGGAGTACACGGTCGCTGGCGACGTGCCCAAGGGGTACTACACAGTCACCTTGACCCACAGGAATCGGGATGTGCGCAAGAACAGTTGGCGACACCTCTTTGTGAGGCAGTTACAGATCACCGGGGCACGCATCGCCCAACTGACACCAGCCGCCTACGCGTTCTTTGGCGACCAAGACGCTGAACCCGGCCCCGGCCGGGAACTCACGGCAGGCGATCTACAGATCCGCATCGATCCTGCCCACGCCACCTGGTCGGTCAAGCACCCTCCGAGCGGCAGCAGCGCAACTGGGATTCGACCTGCGTTTGCCCTCGGCGGATTACCTGTAGACCTGTCTACCTACGGGCACACCACCCAAGAGGAGCGCATCGTAGATCCGCGGTTCGGCGAAGTCACGCGGATGACCATGCGCTTCCGCAAAGCGACCGAACTCGACATCACCTATGTCCTGCTGTTCAGCCACACCCGACCCGAGGTCGTCGGTCGTCTCGACTTCACGAACCGGACCGGGCGGGCACTCCGCGTCGCCACCACGGCCACCATGGCGGCCCAGGCGGTCACGGTCGGTGGCAAGGCCGCATCGTGGACCGTGATCGGGGATGGCAAGGAGTACAACCAGCCCTATCGCATCGTGGATGCGGCCAAGCTCAAGGAGTTCGGTTGCTGGTGGTACGCGGCCCTGGAGAGCCGCGCGACAAAGCGTTCGCTCCTCCTGGGGAGCCTGCAGAACAACAAGGGCATGGGCCGCTTCGTGCTCGTACCCCGGGATGCGAACACGCTCCGGGCGGCCGCCTACCACGACTACGAGGGCATCACCATGCCGCCGGATGCATCCATCACCGGCGAGCTCGTCCTGCTCCAGTTCGGCAGCAAAGGCACGCAGAGCCTGGAGCGGTTTGGTGATGCCATCGCCGCCGTGCACGACATCCACCTGCGGCGAGACTTCCCGCACGATCCCCACGACCCGGTGCAGCTCTGTCTCTACAACGGTTGGGGCGGGTACGGTGCCAGCGTCGTGTCGCGTTTCCCCTACAAGAACGGACGCGATCCGGAGCAGCAGAAGCACGCCTACCGCGACCCGGCCTGGAGCAAGGCCAACCGAAAGCGGCTGTACGAACTGAAGCTGGCCCGATTCGGCTATGGCGGGCACCGCGATGGCTGGAAGAAGCTAGCCTGGGTGAAGGAACGCCCGCTGGCTCGCCGCTACGGGCAACTCGATGAGTTCGTGGGCAAGGGCGCCATCGTCGACGGGCATCCGGACTGGTACATCGAGGGCTGCATCGACTTCTCCAACCCCGAGGTCATTGCCTTCGAGCGCGACCGGATTCTGGCCCAGATCGCGACGGTCCAGGCTGCCAAGCGGGACAGGATTATCGTCTACAACTGGGATTTCGTGAACAGGTGGCGCACCCTCCCCGGCCAACACGATCCGTTCCTGACCGGCGCAGAGACCTACCGCACGGCCCTGGAACTCTGGCGAGACCTGACCGACGCCAGTCCGGGCGGCGGTTACGGCAATCTCTACATGAACGTGATTGGCATCAACTACGGCCTGCCCAGAACCATGCGCGTGGGTGAGGACAGCGATCGCGGCTACTACGGCGACGACGTGTTTACCGAGGGCTGCACCTTCACCGAGGGGCTCGTGCGCCAGCTCAGCGGCCGCTACTTCTACAACGGGCGCGTGTTCTGGATCAACCCCGATTCATTCCACGCCTATGTGGGTGGGCTCTACAGCCACCAGCAGGGCAAGGTCCACGCCTCGTTCTGTGCCATCGCCGGCAACCGCATCGCTGTGGCCGAGCCCTTCACCGAATACGATGAACCCATCCCGGAAGACCGGCTGGAGATCATCCGGCGCGTTGCCCCTGCCTTGGCCGAGACCGCGCGGGCGGTGGACGTCTTCGAGCACTGCCCGGCCCGGCTCTGGGATATCCGCGTGAACCGTGAGTTCGGGTCCTGGCACATCGTCGGGCTCTTCAACACCGACCACGACCGCGCAGGCAAGGCCATCACCCACCATATCCGCTTTGCCGATCTGGAGCTCGACCCCCAGGCGGAGTACCTCGTCTACGAGTTCTGGCGCAAGACCTTCCTCGGCGTCAGGAAGGGCGGCTTCACGCGCACGCTTCCCGCCCCAGACTGCGAAGTCCATGCGGTCGTGGCAAAGCAGGACCGACCGGTCCTAGTCTCCACCAGCCGACACGTGCGTCACATGGCCTTCGACATCATGGCGCTCGACTGGAATGCCGGGAGCAAGGCCCTGAGTGGCACGTCGCGAGTCGTTGCCGGCGACCCCTATCAGCTTCGCATCTTCGTGCCCCCCGGTTTCACGGCGAAGTCGGCCAAGGCCGGGGAACTGCCCGTGCAAATGAAGGCCGCGAACGGGCTATTGACCCTCGACCTAACGTCCCCCAAGAGCATGCCAATCCACTGGCAGGTAGAATTCACGCAGCGGGTATTCCCATAGACTGGAGTGAGGTAGATGAGTACGACCGGACCACATCGCAAGTTGCGCCCGACGGGTATGGCCGACGCGCGCTGGACCCATGGCTTCTGGGCCGAGCGCTTCCAGATCTGCCAGGACACGATCATCCCGGAGATGAAGCAGGCGCTGGAGCATCCTGACAACAGCGCGTGCCTGTCGAACTTCCGAGTCGGGGCGGGGCTGGAAGAGGGCGAGCACCGAGGCACAAACTGGAGTGACGGCGACTGCTGCAAGTGGATCGAGACCATGGCCCACGTCTATGCGGTCACGCAGGACCCCGAACTCGACCGCGAGATGGACTACTGGATCGACCTGATCGCCAAGACCCAGGCCGAGGATGGCTACATCTCAACTCAGACCCAGCTCAACCCGAAGAAGGAACGCTGGGGGATGCGCCAGTACCATGAGCTCTACAACATGGGACACCTGCTGACCTCTGCCTGCGTGCACCAAGCCGCGACGGGCAAAACCACCTTCGTGGCGGTGGCGCGCAAGCTGGCCGACTACCTCTACGAGCTGTTCAAGCCACGCCCCGACGAGCTGGCCCACTTCGGCTGGAACCCATCCAACATCATGGGGCTGGTCGATCTGTGCCGCGTCACTGGCGAGCAGCGCCATCTGGAACTGGCTGGTGTCTTCGTGGACATGCGGGGCAGCAAGCCCTGGCAGTCAAGCGCCTGGGGACGCGTCTGGGCGGATGATCCACACCCCGGCGATCAGAACCAGGACCGGGTTCCGCTCCGGGAAGAGACGCAGGCGGTCGGTCATGCGGTCACCGCCACCTACCTCTGGTGCGGGGCCGCCGATGTGGTGGCCGAGACCGGCGAGCCGAAGCTCTTCGAGGCGCTCGACCTCATCTGGCACGATATGGTGGAGAAACGGATGTACATCACCGGTGCGGTGGGTGCCTACCACCACGGCGTGTCGCCCCGGCGCGACATGGTGCACGAGGCATTCGGTCGTGCCTACGAGCTACCCAATGCCACGGCCTACAACGAAACCTGCGCCAACATCGGCAACGGCATGTGGAACAAGCGCATGCTCGAACTCACCGGCGAGGCCCGGTTCGCGGACACCATGGAACAGGTGCTTTACAACAGCGCCCTCTCCCCCATGGACATCGACGGCACTCGCTTCTGCTACACCAACCCCCTGGCCAATAGCGAATGGACCCCGACCCTTAGCCAGGACAGCGCACAGCGCTGGTCGGAGTTCACCTGCTACTGTTGCCCGCCGCAGGTCGCCAGGACCCTCGCCAAAACCCACGAGTGGGCCTACAGCGTGTCCGAAGATGGCATCTACGCGAACCTCTACGGCAGCAACGTGCTCGCCACGGACATTCCTGGGCGCGGTGCCGTCAAGCTGACGCAGGAGACCAACTACCCCTGGGACGGCACAGTCACGATCACGGTCGACGAAGCGCCTGGTGAGTTCGTTCTGCGCCTACGCATTCCCGGCTGGGCCGACTCGGCCACGGTCGCGATCAACGGCGATGCGGTAGCGACCGCAACGGCACCGGGGACCTACACTGAGCTGAAACGCCGTTGGCAACCGGGCGACGTAGTGACGCTGGACCTGCCCATGCGAGTACGGCTGATGGCGGCGCACCCCGAGGTGGAAGAGGCGCACAACCAAGTCGCCGTGGTGCGTGGCCCCGTGGTCTACTGCCTGGAAGGCGCCGATCTGCCGGATGGCGTGCCCGTGCACGAAGTGCATGTCCCCCGTGACCTGAAGCTGACGCCCACCTACAAGGCCGATCTGCTGGGCGGTATGACCGTGCTTGAGGGCACGGCCTGCCGTCAGCAGAACCCAGACTGGAGCGGCAAGCTCTACGCGGAACTGGGGACGACCTTCGAGGCCCTGACCATCTGCCTGATTCCCTACTACGCCTGGCTCAATCGAGGGCCGCACGACATGCGCGTCTGGCTGCCCCTCGCGTAACAGGACCTGGAGAGACACGATATGACAGCCCACATCGTCAACACCGCCGCCAGCCCCCAAGCCACCCTCCAAAGCGTGCCGCTCGATGCCGTGCGCTGGACCGAGGGCTTCTGGGCCGAGCGCTACCAGCAGGCCTGCGAAACCAGCGTGGAGGTCCTCTGGGACCTGCTCGCCGACCCCGATGCGGGGCATGTGCTGCAGAACTTCCAGATCGCGGCGGGGCTTCTGGAGGGC
>JABGQJ010000527.1 GCA_018648945.1 Victivallales bacterium | reverse complement strand
CACGCCCTGCCGGTGGCGAAGCTGGCGCAGCCACCCGTGATCGATGGCCAGCTCAGTGATGCCTGCTGGCAGGCCGCCGTGCCGCTGACGAAGTTCTACCACGTCAACCGGGAAGCGAAGCGGGCCAAGGATCTCACGACCGCGTGGCTGGCCTATGACGACACCGCTCTCTACATCGCCTTCCGCAATCAAGACACCATGCAGCATCTCAAGGCAGACGTCACCGAACGGGACGGTGCCCTGTGGACCAACGACTGCAACGAGATCTTCATTCAAGCCCCGAATGGCCAAGCCCGACAGTTCATCATCAACGCCCTAGCGGCCCAGTGGGATGGACGGATCTTCCAGCGCGTGCCGGGCGATCCCTGGCGGGCGGACGGCAAGTGGAATGGCCAATGGCAGACCGCCGCCAGCAAGGGGACGGATCACTGGATCGTCGAGATCGCCATCCCCTGGAGCAACTTCAGCTCCTCCCCCCGCGAGACCTGGCGGGTGAACCTGGCCCGCGAACGCCACGGCGCGGCCAAGGAACTGCTGCACTGGAACCAGTTCGAAGGGAAGTTCAGTAACGTTGACAAGTTTGGCTACCTGGCCTTCCGCGACGGCACGGCGCTGCTCACCCGGTTCCGCGAACCGCCCATGAAGAACCCATTGGCGATCGCCCGCAAGACTGAGCGGTTCAAGGAGCTGCTGACTGACCACCCAGGCGGCTACATTGTCGGTTCCTGGGCAGCCGAGAGGAGCCTGAGTTCCTACCCCAAGAACGTGCAGGACAGCTACACGCCGGAGTCCTTCCGGCTCGAACAGGCACAGATGTGGAAGGAGTGTGGCGAAGCCGGCATGTTTGGCCCGGCGCTGCCTTGGATCTTCCCCAAGGACATCTCCCTCGGCGGCATGAAGAGACTGAACCAGCAGTACGGCATGACCTTCCCCCTGTATTGCGCCAGTTCCTGGCACTCCCGGATAGCGGCGGAGGCGGGCGCCAAGTTCAAGCTCAAGGCCAGAGTCAATGGTGTCGATCCCGCCCACGCCAAGGTCATGCACGAGTACCTGGAACGGGTCCTGAAGGAATACACCGCGTAGGGAGTGATTCCATACATCGCTCTGCTGAACGGCGAGGACGAACCAGCCAACACCAACCTTGGGGCCTTCAGCCTCACCGCCAACACGGAAGCGCGGCAGGAACTGCTCGCGCTGGACGCCGAGATCAAGCGGACCCATGGCTTCGGCACCTACGGGCTCTTCGATGGCTTCGCTGCTGACGGCAGTGAGCGCACCTCGCCGTTCCACCACATCGCCTTCTGGAGTTGGTGGAGCCAACGGTACGCGGACGTCCGCCAGGTCGATCGCGAGATCGGCAGGAAGTACGCCCCCAACGCGCCGTACCTGATCAACTACAACACGGTCTCCGGGGCCACCCACGCTGACTTCACCATCATCTCCACCGCGACGGACTACGTCAGTTGCGATCCCTATCCCACCTCGACCCTCGCTTCCTATGGCCGCGACCGCGCCCTGTACCACCCCGGCTTCTCCACCAAGCTGATCCACGACACGGCCGTTCCTGGCGTGCGGATGTGCGTCATGCCCCAGATGTTCATCTACCACGGGCGCGGTCCCACGGTCGATAACACGCGCGAGTGGGCGTCTCAGTCCCTGAAAACCGGGGCCACCATGTTCTACTGGTACAACAGCGGGACCCCTCCCAGCCGCGTCGCCTTGCCGGCGGCGCACAAGGAGATGCTGCGGATCAATCGCATCACGAGCACGATGAACAAGCTCAAGCTGCCCGCGAAAACCGCCACGGCCATCTACTTCGACCAACGGGCCAAGTGGGGCGCGTTCGACAATAGCCTGTACTCGTGGTACACGCTCTACACCTTGCTTGGCGAGCGGCTCCACACGTGGTTCCGCTTCGTCAGCGACGGCAACATCCGCCTGGGCAATGACCGGTTCGAGAACTACGAGCTCGTCTACGTCCCCGAACTGAAATACACCAGCCGAGCCATCGCCGAGAAGCTCGTGAGTTACGTCAAACAGGGCGGCGTCCTCGTGCTCACCGACCCCGAAACCTGCCGGTGGAACATCGATGGCTCATCCCTGCTGGACGTGCGCAAGCAGCTCCTTGGCGGATCCCTCGGCAATCCGCGCGAAGCCACCAGCCTGACCGTGACAGACAGCTTCATGGGCGTCAAGAAGGGGGCTGAGCTGCCACTCACCCCAGTGCGCGCCCGGAAGGGGGCTGGCAAACTCCTCGCCTTCGACATCGCCGTTCCCGCCGATGCCCACATCTTCGCGTCCTATGCCGACGGCAAACCGGCCGCGTATTCGCGGGCCGTCGGCGCCGGGCAGGTGATCTACTTCGCGGCCCAGCCCTTCGGCAACGCCCGCTTGGCGATTCAGGAATCCCCCTGGATCGGCTTCCTCGCTGCCTTGGCGGAGAAGGTCGCCGAACCGAAGGTCGAGATCTGGGACTTCATGTTCCCCAAGACCGGCGGCGAGGTGGACGTGAAGTACATCGGGTACGAGCCTGAGTAAGTCCAGCTGAGCACCCCTTACTCCAGCCGGGCGTTGCCCCAGAGGGCGTGATCGCTGTTGATACTGTCCCCACCATCGGTGGTGTGGAGCCGGAGGAAGGTGGCATCGCCAAGGGACAGCTTCAGCGGGATCGGTTTGGCCCCGCCGGCCACGATCGGGGACGTGTAGAGGGTCCGCCAGGGGCCGGCAAGGGTCGCACCAGTCTGGACCTGGAAGACGACGCTGCCCCGTCCGCGGGCGGAGTCGCTGATCCCGATGTCGGCGTGGAACGTCGTGCGGGGCTTCTCCACGGGAAGCCGGTAGACGACTTCCGCGAAGGCGCCTGCCGCATTCCGCTCGGGACAGAGGGTCAGGCACTTCGGGTAGATGTGCCCCGCGATCTCGGCGACCTGTCCCACATAGTCGCGATCGCGAATCAGGCCGCCATGCGCATATGCCTTCGCCGGTTGCAGATTGCTCAGATAGGCCACTCCGGCCAGCAGGGGCACGCGGTTGACGAAGGACAGGCTGACCACCTCGACGTGCCGGTCAATGGACCGGTCTGCCACCTCTATCTGGATGGTGTGCTTGCGGGCGTGGTCCTGCCCACTGGCCAGGGCCTTGTCAAGTGCCACCACGATCTGGACGGCGCGGTCCCGTTCAGCCGGGGTCACCGCGAGAACGCCTGCCTTGCCAGCGCCCAACCGCGCGCCGTTCAGCCGTACGGACAGCCCCTTGAGATCGATGGGGTTGGCGGCATCGCGACAACGCAACACCAGCTTCTGCGGTGGGTCGATCCAGCCGAGGTCACGGGTGCCTGGATCGCGCAGATCCCGCCCGTCCAGGTTCAGGACTACAAGCTCCGGCGACTCCGTGTCGTCGAGCGCCAGCCAAGCTGGCTTGGCACTGAGAATCCGCACCCCCCTGCCACCGGTTTCGGCGGCGCTGAAGGTCTGCTTCCCGGCCGTGCGCTCGCGACAGACACCGTCCCCTCCCCGATACGCCAATGATGACCGAGTGACCGGACTCGCGAGAGTGACGTCGCCGGACGCGCGCAGCGCATACTGGGTCCACGCCACGCCACTTTCCCGGCGCCAAGAGAAGTCGTTCGCCACCGACACCTTGCGCCCCGGCTCGATGCCATAGATGACGTACCAGTCCCCCAGCCGAATGCCCTGTTCGGACAGGCTGATGTCCTCAAGAACCACAAGCGTGTCGCCGCCGTAGCCGCCACCGACCCGGTTCACGTTCTTGATGGTGAAGGTCTTGTCGCGTTCGGGAAACCAGATCTTGAGCCCGTGGTACCAGGGATTGTTGCCGTGGTCGACCATCGGCCGGTTGGTCCGCAGGACGTTGGGGCGGTCGGCCGGGAGGGTGGTGACTTGGTGCCAACTGGTCACGAAAGGGGCGTGATCTTGGAGGTCCACCCGCACCCGCCCGTCCGGAAGCGGCGTGACGCGCTCCACGCGATAGCCTTCATTGCCCGGGGTGCGCAGCGAACTCTCGAAGCGGACCAGCAGTTGCCGCTCCTTGAGGGCGATCCCGGCGGGCCACGGTCGGTCCGGCGTGATGATCAGCGCGCTTTCCTGTCGGGTGCCCGTGAGGTCTCCGACCATGTCCGTAATCGTGCCGGTGAAATCACCGGGCAGCGTGGCGCTGAAGTCGCCGCAGCGGAGGAGGGTGCCCCGACAGGCGTCGGCAGCGATGACTTCGCCCGCTGCATTGTGGCGCAACAGCGCATAGCGGGCATCGGTTTCGAGCCCATTCGGCAAGCGTACCGTGCCCGGGGCGGACTGGTAGAGCACGGTGTCGGTGTGGCCACCAGCCATGGCAAGGGACACCGCGACCGTGTCGCGGGCGGCCCCGTCCACGCTGGTGACGGACAGCGGGGTCACGGTCTTGATCGCGGAGGTCTCGCCGGTGCGATAACCCTCCAGAATATGGACGAACAGGCTCGTGGCCATGTCCGTACCGAGGCTAGCGATGCGCCGCTCGACCAGGAAGTCGCGGGCATCCATGAAAGCCACATTCCCGTCCGCCCGCTGCCCGCCTGGCAAAGGTTGCGCAATGCGCCCGATCCACGGGCCTTGCCCCGAGATCAGTTCCGTCCCTCCGCCGTGCGAATCCACGCCGATCAGACGCAGATGCACATCCCCGACCCCGGCCGGCAGCGGGTGCTCGATCTGGCCGGTGCGTGGATCGCGCGGGGCGTAGGCGGCCAAGTTCGCACGCCAGGTGAGATCCCAGGTCGCACCGGGCGGAGCGTGCCGGGCCACCTTGCGAACCTGACGGAACGTACGGTAGTGGGAATCGTCCTTGGGCAGAGCCGCACCGAAGAACGCCTGCCCCAAGTCCGGGGCCTGCGAGGCAACCGGCGGCAGATTCGCCGCGACGCGGTCGGCCCAGGCGCTCTGGTAGAAGGTGTGCCGTTTGCCACCGTGCAACTTCAGAAGGTCAAGCACATACGGGCGTCCGTCCGGGCCTTCCACCCCGATCAGTGTGCGGCGGAACTCGGGCACATCCTTGTCCATCCGCGCCCATGAGTAGTGGTCCCGCACATCCAGCACCTGGAATCCCGAGCCCGGTTCGCCCCCTGGTTCACCCCCTTTGAAGGTGATCACTTCGCCGTAGCCCCGGTTGTCTCCCCAACCGCCACCAGTCGCCACCTCGTCCACCATGACTCCGTTCTGGCTCAGGGGACCGTGCGCATAGTCGTAGGCCCAGCGCCCGGACTGGGCAATCGGGTGGGGGTAATCCATGGTCTTGAGCGCCTGGTATTCGGGGCGGTCCCACTGCAATTGGACCGTGGCCTTGCCCATCACGTAGCCGCCACGCCGCATCACCGGCACGCCATCGACCCAGCAGCCAAGCGAGAGCGCGTCGCGCGCATTGTGCAAGGTGGCGCGGGTGTAACTGAGGCAGAGCTCCTGGCGGCGCCCGGGCCCGCCCACCCGCAGGATGCCCACCCCATACCCGGCCCAGTTCCGGCTGCCAACGCGCTCGTTCTCGGCCACCTGGGCCGGATTCCGGACGAAAGACCGGGGGAACGCGTACTCATGCTGATCGCCGAACTCGACCTG
>JABGQJ010000526.1 GCA_018648945.1 Victivallales bacterium | reverse complement strand
CTCCTTCCCCTCGACCGCCTTTGCCATGCGCTCCAAGAAAACGGCGGGAGAATCCGTGCCCACATCCCAGTGTATGGCCTCCCTCTTTCCGTTGGCGGCCCATACCTGAAAAACCCCCAGAAGAGCCAATCCCATCCCCAATCGCGCGCGACATCCACTGTGTCTCATTGACCGTCCTCTCCAGCTTTTGCTTGGGCCGTACCAGCGTCACATTCAGCTGGTTGCACTGCTCCGAACCGGCAGAGCCTGGAGAGGGAGGGCTGGCCCGTTCTTTTTCCCTATCTCTACCAGAAGATCCCGAATGCTCGGGGTCCTGCTTCGCAGTGATGACACTAGCACGATATGCCGGGACTGTCCAGAACCGAGCCACAGGAAGCAGGCGGTCTGCCCCGCAGATCAACTGAGAACACGCCTGCATTGGTCCCTGGCTCTGGCGCGAATGCCCGCTACATTCGGTCCCATGCTGCCCTCGACGACTGTGTCGAGGTCGAGGTCTTCGGGTGGCCCGGCAAGTGAAAGATGCCTCGTGATGTTGGGGGGCTTGGGCAGGCCTTCCCCAAAGGAGCTAGGAGATGAAGCCGAAGAACATCACCGTTCTGGTCATGCCGGTTTCGGTCTTCCCGGCTCTGCAGGCGTTTCGCGAGGCTGAGATGATCAAACCGACCCGCATTCTGGGGCCGCATGTGTCCATCCTCGGGCCCCTCGCTCCGGGGGACGTCACGGAATCCGTGATCGCGCGCCTTGCCGAAGCCGTCCGTCCACATCGCCCCATCTGCGCCGTACTTCCGCAGTTCTGCGTGTTCCCGGACGTCCCGGTGCTGTACCTCAGTGTCTACCCCGTCGCGCCCTTTGAAGCTCTGCGTGAGGTCGCTCTGCGCGTGATTTCCGACCATCAGCCGACATTCGAGGCACCGGTGTTCCACCTCAGCCTTGGCTTGGGCTTCGAGCTTCGAGAGCTACCGGAGTTGATGTGTCGGGCCCACTCGCAACTCGACTCGTTGCTGCCTTTGGAGACGACATTGGGTGAGTTGTTGCTGGCGGACAGGATCGATGGTGTGTGGCACGTCCGCGAGACGTTCCCGCTCGGGCAATGATGGACGACGACTGCCAAGGAGAGCGAATCATGCAGGAATACCGCAGACCCGGAGAGGCATGCGCCGTCCGTGGCATGGTCAATGGCAGGGTCTGGCTCGTCCAGACCGTGATCGTGGTGGCGGACAGCGAGGAGGAGACCATTCTCCTCCAGATGCCCGGCGCTCAGTGTATGTTCCCGGCAGGACTGCTACGCAGGAAGCGCGGCGATTTCTCGCTCGGAACTCGGTGGGAGGAGGCGAGCCGAGGGGAGTGGAATCTGGTGGCGGGGCAGTGGACGACCAACCGGTTCCTCATGTTCCTCCAGCCCGGCAGGTTCTACTCCATCTGTTACGTCTGGAACGATGCGCGGAACGAGTTCCTCGGGTACTACGTCAACTTCGAGCTCCCGTTCCGGCGCAGCCATTGCGGGTTCGACACCTACGACCTCGAACTGGACATCAGGGTCAGCCCCGAGCTCGTATGTAGCTGGAAGGACGTCGAGGACTACGAGGATGGGGTCCGTACCGGCGCCATCCGCCCCGAGTGGGTCGCGGGCATCGAGGCGGCCAAGCCAAAGGTGCTGGCAGGAATTGAGCAACGCAGCTATCCCTTCGATGCCGCCTGGCGCACATGGCGACCGGACCCAGGCTGGCTCCCTCCGCAGTTGCCCCAAGGGTGGGCACGGGTCGAGCCTCCATCGGCACAGGATTGAGGGGCGGAATCGCTCTGGCATCGAGCATGGGCCCCATCGTAGTGTCGAGAGCGGGTCGCACCGCTATGTTGGTCCCGAACAACCGATACCAGTCCGGGAGTTCCCATGGAACGCATGCTTCTCCTCCTCTCCACACTGCTTGCTTTGTCGGTGTCGGCCGGCGTGCCGCAAGAGGCACTTGCGCTTCACCTGCGAGCGGATCGGGGCGTCCGAGTGGAGGCAGGACGCGTGGCAGCATGGGCCGACGAGGCGCGGGGCGTGATGGCGCGGCAGGCCGACAAGGGGGCACGGCCTGCCCTCGTGGAGAAGGGATTGAGCGGCAAGCCCGCAATCCGCTTCGCCGGGAAGCAGGCGTTGAGTCTGGGGCAGCCGGAGTCGCTGCGCTTCGAGCAGCTGGATACCTATACCATTGCGGTTGTCTTCCAGGCGAAGGGGAACGACTACGGCACGTTGCTCTGTCAGGGCGGCGGCCCGACGACCGCGCGACCTGCACAGCTGTATGTGACGGCAAAGAACGTGGGGGTTGTCGTTGGCGGCCCGATGCACGAGACCGCACGGGATGCCGAGAGCGGCGTGGCCGTGCTGTTGCGGCGTGGTGGGCGTTGCGAGGTGTGGTTGAATGGCCAGCGGATCGATGCATTCGCGGCGGCAAAGCCACCCAGGTCGTCCTGTGATGTCTTGATCGGGGCGCGGCGGGCGGAGGTCCAGAACACGGGTCTTGCCTATGCTCTGCGCGGCAACATTGCCGAGGTGCTTGTCTATGGGCGCGCGCTGTCGGGTCGGGAACTCGGGGAGCTGTCCCGTGAGCTTGGGGGGCGCTACGGTTTCCGCCCGCCGCGTTCGTTGGTCGATGACATTGTCGAGGCCGAGAGGGCTGGGGCGGATCTATTCCCGCTGGCCGAGAAGACGCGGCGTCTGGCAGAGGCAAACCGGCTCGACGATGCGGCAGCAGAAGCGGCGGCGAGGCTGCTGCATTCCCAAGACCCCTTTGTCCGGGGCATCACTGAATGGGCGTTGGCCATGAAGGTGGGCGGCGAGAACAACAAGCAGGACATTGTCTGGCCTCGGAAGGCCGCCCCGGAGTGGTTTGCGGCATGGCAGGCGGTAGCGACACAACATGCCGTGGTGAATGACTGGGTGCGGCAAGCCGTATCCCGTGGCCTGCATGTCAACCCGAAGGCGTTACAGGGGGACTTGGCGGATATTGTGGCACGCCTGGCCCATATGCGCCGAGACTGGTTGCGGCACGGAGCGGAGTTGGCCCGCTTGGCGCAGGCCGAGACGGCCCTGCTGGCGCTGGCGCAGCGCATGGGCAATGCCCCCCGTGCATCGCGTCAGCTCTGGCTGGAAGCGCGGATGATTCTTCGCCCGCTGGTGCTGGCGCATCCTCTTGTGGACTTTGAGCAGCTTGTCTGTGTGGAGCGGTCCACCTCCCACACGACGCGGAACATCACCCGCTCCTACCCGTGGAAGCACAAGCCCGGCGGCGATATCTGTCGGGTGTCCTGGAAGAAGGGGGAGGCGGATCGGTTGCTGGCTGGGCGGCTGGGACCGGGCTTTGTCTGGGGGATGGATCTGTGGTGGGATGGTGATCGCGTGGTCTTCGGCTACTCCCGGTTGCCTACGTGGCCGCCCCCCTTCAACACCGCGACGGCCAACGGCGAAGGGCAGAATGTCTTCCGCCTGCGAAAACTGTACGAGCCGCTCCACATTTTCGAGCTGAATCTCGCGACCAAGCAGGTCGAACAGCTCACCGACGACCCGGTCTGGAACGACTTCGAGCCCACCTACCTTGCCAATGGCGATGTGGTTTTCTCTTCCGACCGCTGCGCTCGGGCCGCTGAATGCGGCAATGTGACCTACGATCACCTGAACCCGAATCTCTATCTGCGCGAAGCCGCCACCGGGCGGGTCCGCCACTTCACGGACAACAAGGACATTGACCGCTATCCGCACAGCCTGGACGATGGACGCGTGGGCTATACCCATTGGGAGTACCAGGAGCGTCACTTCATGGAAGTCCACGCCCTCTGGTCCGCCCGCCCGGACGGCACCCAATCCGATGCGCTTTTCAAGCACCACATGCGGGCTCCGCTGGCCATGCGGGATGTCCGCTCCATCCCCGGCGTGGCGGACCTCGTCGCGACGGCCACCGGGCATCATACGTTCGCCTTCGGCCCCATCGTGCGGCTACGTCCGGCAGTCGGCTTAAACAGCGTGGCCGGGCTGGAGGTCGTCACGCCCGGCGTCCGCCCGCAGGAGGGAGCCATGGCTGGGAAGCCTGTTCCGGGAGGCGGGGTCCGCGATGGCGGCGGGCTGTACCAGACGCCCTGGGCACTCAGCCCCAACCTCTTCCTTGCCGCCTATGCCTATCGCCGCCCCAAGTGTACCGGGACCTCCGGTGCGGATGCCAACGGGTTTGGCATCTACGTGATCGACAGCTTTGGCAACCGCGAGCTGCTCCACCGCAACCCGTTGCTCTCCGCTTGCTTTCCCATTCCCCTTCGTCCCCGCAAACGCCCACCAATCATCCCCAGCGTGGTCGAGCGGCGACGGGACGCCGTCGGCCTCGTCTCCGATGTGTACGACGGGCTTCGCGGCGTGAAGCGGGGCACGGTGCGCTACCTGCGGATTTCCCAGCATGTGGGTTGGCCCTTCGACAATGAACGCGGGCAGATGGACTACATCCCCGGCACGGCGGGTGCCAGGCACACGGCCTTTGCCAGTTGGTCGCCCGTGCGCGTACTGGGAACCGTGCCTGTCGAGAAGGACGGCTCCGCCCATTTCACCATTCCAGCCGACACCGCCGTCTACTTCCAGGCGCTGGACGAGAAGCGCATGGAGATTCGACGGATGCGCTCCGTGGTCAGCCTGAAGGCCGGCGAGACCCGTGGTTGCCGTGGCTGCCACGAGAGCCAAGCTGCGGCTCCCACCATGCGGGTTCCCCTGCCTCTTGCCGCCATAGCCCCCCCCGAGAGCCCCGAGCCCCCCGCCTGGGGGAGCGACCGGCTGCTCGGCTACGAATGGCTTGTCCAACCCATCCTCGGCCGCAACTGCATTCGTTGCCACGGGGCGCAGAAGCCAGCCGGTGGCATTGACTTCTCCGCCACCCGCGCCAAGGACGGACTACTCCAGTCCTTCCGCACCATGGTCGGGTTGCGCGCCGATGGGAGCAAAGGGAAGCGCCTCGTCTCCGTCTCCAACCGCTTCGGCAACGCCGCCGTATCCGGCGTCAAGGCGTTCGGTTCCCACCGTAGTCCTCTGGCGACCACGCTCCTCCAGCCGCCACACCGCAAGCGCGTGCAGCTTCCCCCGACCGATTGGGAGGCGCTCGTCACCTGGATCGATGCCAACGCCCCCTACTACGACACCTTCCTCAACAAGCGTCCCACCGGCGGCGGTCCCCCTCGGCGCGAGGCCTATCCACCAATGCCCATGGGAGTTGAGTAGACGCCTCCTCCACTGCGGTGACTCTTGCCGTTCCGTCGCTTCCGTGTACTATAGGACAGAGCTGGGCTGTGCTCTCCCGCCGGGAATTCCGGGAAATCGGGTGCGCTTGGACAAGGAGAACGGACCATGGAAACTCCCTCATTGCGCTTGCTCGCGATTCTGATGGTTTGCTGTGCTGTCGTCACGATCTCCGCGCCGGCCGGGAAGACGTTGCACGAGCAGCGGCAAGCCCTGCTCCAGGAGAAGGTCGAGTTGCTCCGGGTGTCGCTGGAGAGAGTGAGGCGTCTTGCAGAGGCTGGTCGGGTTGGCCAGGGCGAGCTTCAGGAGGCGAGAACTGCGCTCTTCCAGTCCCAGTTGGCGGCG
>JABGQJ010000525.1 GCA_018648945.1 Victivallales bacterium | reverse complement strand
CCCTACCCAGCGCCATGGCATCGGTTCCTACCCGGTCACGGGGCATCGGTCGAATGGGGCTGTCTCGGCCTCTCCCCTTCGAGGAATTCGTGCGATTCGTGGCTACCAATTCCGGCGGACCGCCTGGCGGGTCGATCAGCGCTCGAGAACCTTGAGCTGGTCTACATCGAAGGTGAAATCTGCGTTGGGCAGGATCTTGAGTGCGAAGAAGCAGTAGGCCAGGCCAGTCAGTTCGCCGCTGCCCTTGTCCGGCTTGTCACCGATGCCGACGACCCAACCGGCATCCTCGTAGTTCGAGGGGCGGGGAATCCAGTGGCTGACGCGGTTCCTGTTGCCCTTGTCGCCAGCAACCGTGCGAATGCGCAGCAGACCTGGTCCCTTGAAGCGGAAGCGCCACCGTAGGTTGACGGGGCCGTCGAGCTTGGTCACGCGCGGCCGGTGCTTTGGGCGTATGGAGATGTTGATCTCGGTGCTCTTGCCTTGGTTCTTCTTGGCGTCAAGTGCATTGGAGCCTACGTGCAGGCGCAGTCGTCCGTCCGTGACGGTGGGCGTGACCTGGATGTCATCACGGGGCACGGCGATCTGCCAGTGCTCGGCGAAGGTCTCGAAGTCGGCTTCCCAGATGGTCTTGGCAGGGAAGTCGAGCCTGGCGAATCGGGCGGTGTTGTGGGCCGAGGCGAGAGTGGGGGACCAGGCCTGAAGGAGCTCGTCCGGCCGGGTGTCGCGCTTGCGATTCCGGTAGACATTGGCGAACCAATGCGTCCCCGGGGCCGGGGGAACGGCGTTGAGGGAGGTGTAGGGGATGGCGAGCTCGATGGTGTAACCGCCTTCTGTCTGCCGAGCCTGCAGGCGGCAGTCGACCGTGATCTTGGGGTCTACTCGTTCGGCAGCGAGGGCTTTGTAGCTGTCGTAGATGTTGCCGTTGGCGTCGAGGATCAGTTGGTGGTATTGGTCGGTGATGTTGAGCCCTGCAGCCTTGATGCCGGGTTGCTCAGAGCAGAGGAACACCTCAATGGAATCGTGTCGCCAGAGCGGGAAGTCGCGGGGGCTTCCCGCCGGGGCAGCGCGCACTTCGTCGGGTTCGAAGGCGCGGACCGCCAGGTAGAGATTCTCCGCGTCGTGGGCAGTGTAGAGTTCCGTTTTCACCGACGCCTTCTCGCCGTTGGTGTTGTTGCGCAACAGGACGGGTGTGTGCCCCTCCCAGTCGCTCAGGGCTCCGTCGATGATCGGGGTGAAGCGGGTGCACTCGCCGATCACCATCTCGCCGCCATCCAACAGTTCGCCTTGGATGAAGAAGGGCTGGGTGCCTTGGGCAAGCCAGTGGGTCCGGGCCTGGTAGACGGTGCCTTCTGCCGTCTTGCGTTCGGCGGCCTTGAGGAGAGCCTTCAGAGCCATGCGGACCTCGCGCGGGTAGGCATCCTGGTAGTAGCGCGACCACTTGATCTCCCCATGTGGATTGCGCACTTCCTCTTCCGTGAGATTCTCCCACTTCCTGCCTTCCCAGCGCTTGATGATTGTCTGGTAGTAGGTGCTCACGTCGGGCCCTGCCGGGCCAAACATGATCTGGCAGTACTCGGCCAGCATCGCATCCACGTCGAGATCGGGGTTCCACATCAGCTTGTGGTAGAGATAGGTGACGACGCCATCCAGGGCAAAGGACGAGGTCCCATGCCCGTTTAGGTAGACACCCGAGGAGCGGCCGCGCAGCCATTGGGCGTATTTCTTGAGGACGTGCGGCACGAGATAGGGGGCATCCATACGGTTGCTGATGCGCGGGCGATGCGGGTAGTGCGACCACAACGGCACGGGGGCGCCGGCCAAGGCCATCTTCTCGCTGAGGTCGTGGGTGACCCGGTCCCAGTAGACCGGCTCCTTCAGGTAGGCTTCCCGAGTCTCGACGATCATGAAGGTGACGTTCTTCGGCAGCTTGATATCGCCGGGACCATCCGCCCAGCGGCTGTAGAAGGAGCTAACGAGCGTCTTGCCCGGCCACCGTTCCTGAATCGCGCGGGCGAGCTTCGCGGTGTAGCCCCAGACCAGCGGCGAAAGAACGCTGCCGTGGGAGGCATCGGGCTTGGTCAGGGCCAAGCACGCTGGACAATGGCACCCCCGGAAGCCATCATTGGGCCACCAGTAGATGTATTTGTCGTTTGGCGGGGAGTTGGCGAACAGCTTGCGGCCCTCACCGGTCCTGTAGTAGTGATCGATGACGCGCAGATGCTCCTGGAAGGCAGCCTCGCTGGTGTAGCAGCGTTGGGCGGCCAGCTTGCCACGCTTGCCAATCATCCGCGATCCGTCTTCGCGCAAGGCGAACCAGTCGGGGTGTTCCTCCGCATAGAAGGTGTGCCAGTAGCCGTCCGTGTGGCCGCTCTTGAGCGCGTAGTAGTCAGCCGTCCGCAAGGCGATCATCCACGCCAGGCCCTGCTTCCTGGTGTAGCCGAGTAGTTCGTGGTCCTTGGTCAGGTAGTTGCCGTAGGAGGATAGGCGTTGCTCAAAGGCTGGGCCATCGGTGTAGCTGACCGGGGGGACGACCACCGCCCGACCCTCGAGATAGGGGACGTGGATGCCCAGGTCGCCGGGCATGTAGAAGCGGACCCCGACAAAGCGTTCCAGGAAATCGACGGCGGCGAAGAACGTGCCTCTGCTTTGGCGGCGGCTGGTCACGCGAAGAGCATCCATCGGCTTGCCCGGCGCGTCGGAGATGTCCCGTCCGATCAGCGTGATGCGGCCCGCAGCGGCGTGGAAGGCAAAGTGCTCGGGGGCAAGCGCCGCAGCCTTCTCGATCAGTGGGTTGCCGCCCGGTTGGGCGCATGGCCCGAGGTAGATTCCCACGTCTCTCGGCGGGGCGTCTTCGAGGATCTGAAAGGACAGCCCAGTCGCGGTGTCGAGGTACCCCTTCAGGAAGGCAGCGACGCCACGGTAGTACCCCGCGCCGGGCGTGCCCCTGGCTGGGACCACAATAGGCAATGTCTCCTCGCCCGGACCACAGATCGCGAACGCGTCCCCTCTCCCCGCCTGCATCATCTTCACAGGCCCGAGCCCTTTCGACTCCCAGGGCTGCTCCACGGCAAACTTGCCCATGTAGGCTCCCCGCTGCCAGGTTGCCTGGCCGTTTGCGAGGCACGCGACGGATAGCAGAGCAAGAAGCACGCGATTCATTGGCTAGCGTCCATCATTGAGTTCGGTTCGCAGTCGGTCTAGTCGGCTTGGAGCCGTGCCAACGCGTCGAAGGTGTGGCTTGATAGATCGGCATAGGCGCTGGCATAGGCGCCATAGAGGTCTTCGTAGATCCGGTGGTTGTCCATATTGGGTTCGAGTTCGCCGGCCACGTGGACCATTGCGCCCACGCCCTCGGGCACATCCGTAAACACACCCGCCCCCACGCCGCCGAGAAGTGCGGCGCCGAGAACGGTGGATTCGCCCACTTCGAGCGTTTGCACGGGGCGGCCGTAGACATCCGCCTGGATCTGGTTCCAGAGCGGGGAGTGCGTGGCACCGCCACCAAGGCGGAGAACGTCCACCTGCATGCCCTTCTGTAGCCATCCCTCCATCATGTCCCGGATCTCCAGCGCGACCCCCTCCATGACGGCGCGCGTCAGTTCTGGGCGCCCGTGGGCCAGAGACATGCCCAGGAACGCCGCGCGGGCGTTGGCGTTCCAGCGAGGCGTGCCCGCGGTCGCGAGATAGGGCATGAACAGCAGCCCCCGGCTTCCAGGAGGCGCTTGCGCGGCCAGGTTGTCCAGCGCTCGGTAGGCGTCACCACCGCCGTTGGCCTGCCGTTCCACTTCGAGCGCGCCGCAGGTGTCGCGGTACCAGCGGTATGAACTGGCGGCGGCGTTCGACAGCCCTTCCACTTCCCACATGCCGGGCAGCACGTGGTTGGTAATCATCATGCCACCGAAGCCTGGCACCGGCGTGTCCACCGCGAGGATGGCCAGGCCGGCCGTCCCCAAAGTGACCGTGGCCATGCCCGACCTGATGGCACCCATGCCGATCACGCTACAGTTCTGGTCGCCCGCGCCCACGCAAACAGGCGTCCCCGGCGCGAACCCCGTCTTCTCGGCCATGCTCCGCGAGATGGTCCCCACCTGGGTGCCGGAGGGGGTTGGCGCACCGAACATCTCGGGGGTGACATCGAAGAGATCCATGAGCCGCTGGTCCCAGCAGACGTTCCGCACGTCCCACACCCCGTAGAAGGCCATGTCCGAGATGTCGGTGTGGAACGCGTCGGCACCGAAGGCTTTCAGAACCAGGTCCTGGTTCTGGGTGAAGCGCGCCGTCTTCTCGTAGAGCTCCGGTTCGTTGCGCCGCATCCAGAGCAGCTTGGTGATTACCCACGTGGTCCCCATGGGCACGCCGCTGATGGCGTAGTATTCGTCCGCGTCGATGAGCTTCCCCATCTCCTCGACCTCGCGCCCCGTCCGGGCGTCCTGCCAGGAGATCATCGGGCGCACAGGCTGCCCGGCCGCATCCACAGGACCGGTCACGGAGCGCTGGGTGGAGAAGCCGATGGAGGCGATCTCCGTCGGGTCAATTCCCGCGTCGCTGATCCCCGCCTGGCAAGCCTCCATGGTCTGCGAAATGAGGAGGAGCCCATCCTGGTCGACCCACCCGGGTTTCGGATAGTCCGCCCCGTACTCGCGGTAGGCACCGCCGATCACGCGGCCGCGAACGTCAAAGATCGCGCACCGGGCACCCGTGGTCCCAACATCGATTCCTGCCAGATACTTCGCCATAATCCATCCCCTTGCTTCTGTGGGCCATGCGTGCGGTAGCGGCGCGGATCAAGCCAACCCGACTCCCCTCAGCGTGTCCAGGGCGTCCACGATCTCGGGAGCGGCGCGCGTGCCGATGCGCTCGGCCCCGGCCATGATGAAGGCCATCGCGTTCTGGGGGCGGGGGAACTTGACCCCAGCGACCTTCAGCTTGACATCGCATCCCTCGACCGCGTCACGCATGACAAGCACTTGCTCCAGCGTCGGGCCATCGAACTGGCCGCTGGAGGTCTTCGCGTATTGGATTCCGGCTTCGGCGACCAGATCGCACCCGGCGGCAATCTCCTCGTCGGTCAGAAAACAGACCTCCAGGATGCATTTGGTCACGGCCGAGTCCGCCGCATCGACAAACAGCTTGAGCTCCTCGCGGACGGTGGCGAAGTCGCCATCGGTGAGTGCCCCGACATTCATCACGATATCGACGGCGGTGCAGCCGCGCTTCACCGCATCTGCGGTCTCGAACGCCTTCACAGCGGGCGGCACGGAACCAAAGGGAAAGGCGATGCCGGTGCCGACTTCTATGTCGGTCCCTGCAAGCTCCTTGGCGACGAGCGGGCTCCAATGGGCGCTGCTGCTGTAGAACGCGGCGAAGTTGTATTCGCGCGCCACCGCACAACCATCGAGGATGTCCTGCTTCGCCGTGTTCTTCGGCAGAATCGAATAGTCGAGGAGCTTCGCCAGCGAAGCCCGGTCCAGTGTCCTCACGTCAATCATCGGCTTGCTCTCCTGATTCCATTGTCGACATTGCACAGTCCCCCGAATGCATCTGCGAACTCGGGCACGGTCAGTCCCCGCTCGCCGAGGCGGCGGATCTTCCCGGCGCCCTG
>JABGQJ010000524.1 GCA_018648945.1 Victivallales bacterium | reverse complement strand
CTTGGGATCGCGGAACTTGGGGTCGGCGGCGATGGAGCCCTGATCGCGCCCGCTCTTCTGCCATGCCGCGAAGGTGAGGCCCTTGCCGAAGCCAGCGACGGGATCGCCACCGGCCCAGTAGAGATTGCGGGAGAAGGTCCAGTCCTCGCGGCAGTCGCGGGTACTGGTGGCAAGGCTGTTGCGCCAGAGGACGATATTGCCGGTGATCTCCATGGCCTCGCTCTTGTCGGTGCGCCCGATGCCGATCTGGTAGTTCTCGCCATAGGCGAAGATGTTGTTGCGGACCACGTCGTCTCTGGCCCAGTGGACCGTGAAGGGGGCGTCCTGGGTGCGGTAAACGATGTTGTTCTCCACCGTGATGCCGCTGCTGCCCTGGTCGAAGTAGATGCCACTGCCGCCGTAGTGGACGCGGGACACGTCGTGGATGCGGTTGTAGCTGAGGACCGTGCCTTCGGAGGCCCCGAGGGTGTAGATGCCGCCCAAGTCGCTGAGCCGTTTCTGGCCGATCTGGTAGATGTGGTTCTGGCTGATCAGATTGCGTTTGGCCGGGCTGTAGCCGTAGTGCCAACTCCAGCCGACGGAGACGGCGATGTAGTAGAGGTCGTGGATGTCGTTGTTCAGGACGCGGTTGTCGGAGGAGTGCCCAATCCAGACACCGGACCCGGCGGGGTGCATGCGCCCGCCGTGGGCAACCATGCAGTTCTGCACGAGATGGCCGCGCGAGAGACGGGGGCTGTCCTCCTTGGCGGAGCGGGTGCTGCCGAGCATGACGCCGCCCGCGCCCAGGTCCCACATTTCGGTGTCGAGCAACTGGCAGTCCCGGCTGCCTTCGCCAAATTCGACGGCATAGAAGCCCGTGTGGCGGACGGTGCAGGACTGGATCGTGATTCCACGGGTCCAGCGGGCCCGGACGGCGACGGGGAAGGGAGACTCGCCTTGCGTGCCCTGACCACTGACTTCGGATTGGGGGACGCAGTGGCCGTTGGCCGGCACGTTCCAGTTGGTATGCTCGAAGACCAGGCCCTGAACACGGATGTGGTCCACGGTCAGGCCCGTCGCCCCATCGCCCTGGAAGCCGAGCAGGCAGTCAGTCCTGGGGGCGACGACTTCGGTCTGGTCGGGCGCTTCGCCGGGCATGGGGAGGTAGGTCAGCACGCCGCTCTGCCGGTCTAGGTACCATTCGCCTGGCTCGTCGAGGGCCTCGCGGACGTTCTCGGCGATGTAGTTGCGCCCCGTGGCCAAGGCCCCGATTCTGGGATTCCAGGTGAAGCCAGCGAGGGTGACGGCCTTGCGTTCCGGGTCGATGGACTGAACGGGGATGCGGGACATGCTCCAGTTGTGGAAGACGAGCAGCTCCACATCGGCCAGGTTGTGCCAGTTGGGATCGAGGTCGCCTTTGCGGAAGCGGAAGCGGTTGTTGCCGCCGCGCGTGCCTTTGCCCTCGTTGGGCAGGGGGCGAGTGATGTAGTGGGAGCCTGTTTTGGGGAAGCGGGGGCGGTAGCGCCGCTGCCCGTTCACAAAGAGCTGGGAGAAGCGCCAAGCGCCCGCCTTGACCTCGGGGATCGTGAGCTCCCAGCGGCCGTTCCTCACCTGCCAGCCGGTCAGGCGCACGCCGCCGCTGAACACGGGGGTTTCGCCCGCACGGGCACGGTAGATTGTCTCGCTTCCCAGGCGTCCCGAGTCCTCGGGCAGGAAACGGATGGGGGTGGCGAGGAGGTACCGGCCACCCCGGATCTCCACCTCGACCGCTGTCTTGCGGCCGGGCTGGTTGCGGCGCAGGTCAAGCACCGCCCGTTGGGCGCGGGCAATGGTGCCGAAGGGGGCCTGTGCCGTGCCGGGTGCCGTGTCATTACCGGTGGGGGCGACATAGAAGTCGGCGGCTTGAGGGAGGGCGGCGGCAAGGGCAAAGCAGAGGAGGGTGCGGAGCATCTCATTTCTCCTGGTCAAGCCAGTAAGGGGCACTGTAGGAGTGAAGCACGGGGAGTTCCCGGCAGAATTCGTTGCAGTCGGCGTCGAGCCCGGCGGCCTGCAGGCGTTCGCGTTCGTTCGTGCTCAGGGGGAAGATCACGGGAAAGTCGCGGAGCCCTTCCGGGTGCTTGGCCAGCATGCCTGCCTGTTTGCGCGGGCCGAAGTCGTGAGCCTCCACGCGCGGTCCCTTGTTGATGACCGCATAGTCCACCAAGTGCCGGAGCATACGGATTTCGACCTCTGCGACCTGGGGTTGGCCTGCCAGATTGTGCAGCTCGTCGGGATCGTTTTCCCGGTCATAGAGTTCGGCCGCGCCCTCAAAGGGATAGTGGCTGTAACGCCAGCGGGCATCCTGGATGGTGCGAACGGAGTCGCAGAACTCGCTGAGGATTACTTCGCGCGGCTGTCTGGGCTCTGGTTGGGCCAAGTCGAGCAGGGAGCGGGAGTGGCCGATGGAGCGATCCGCTCCGGCCACGTCCAGGAGCGTGCCGGGGAGATCGATATTGCCCGCCAGTTGGCGGCTGCGTGTCGCCGGGGCCAGGCGCGGATGGTTGGCCACGAGCAGCGGGATATCGAGCTGGCCTCGGTAGGGGAAGGGGCCCTTGGCAGTGATGCCGAAGTCCTGGAGCATGTCGCCGTGGTCGGCGCTGAAGACGAAGGTGGTGGTCTCGAAGAGGCCCTGTTCCTCCAGGGCCGCAAGGACGCGACCGATCTGGCGGTCGATGCTGACGATCATCTCGGCGTAGGCCACCCGGCGAGCCAGAATGAGTTCGGGGTTGTCTCCCCAGGTCTCCCGGCAGTGACGGTAGCGGACGGTCTCCGGCAACTCGTCGTCCCCTTCGCGGCGCAGGGGAGGGGGGAGCTTGCTGGCATCACAGCTCCCCTTGACGTCGGGCGGCGGGTCGAAGGGACCATGGGGCCCCTGGAAGGAGATCCAGGCCAGGAAGGGGGCGTCGCCGATACCTTGCACGAAATCGATGGCGCGGGAGGCGATCCAGTGTTCGTAGTATTCCTCCTCGGGGAAGGAGAAGGTCAGGTCCTGTGCATTCCACATGCGCGTGACGTCCGGGTGGTGCTCGCGAAGCCACTGCAGGTAGGGCTCCCGATCGCCCAGGCGGCCCTCCTCCATCTGCTTGACGACGGAGAATCCCTTGGCATCGTCGGCGGGGAAGTGGTGGAGTTTGCCAAAGGCCCCGGTCCGGTAGCCCAACTTGTTCATCCGCTCGGCGATGGTCTCCATGCCGTCGCGGAAGGGGACGTCGTTGGTCCAGACCCCATGGTCGGAGACGTGGCGACCGGTCATCATCGAGGCCCGAGCCGGGGCGCAGACGGTGGATTGGGTGATCGCCCCGTCGAACACGACCCCCAGGCTGGCCAGCCGATCCAGATTCGGCGTGGCAATGGCGTTGCAGCCGTAGATGGGGAGGAAGTCGGGGCGCAGTTGATCGCACAGCAGGACGACGACGTTTCGGCGGGGCATGGAAACTCCTCGGAGCATTGTGGAATGGTGGAATGGTGGAATGGTGGAATGGCGAAGGCCCTGAGCAGAGCCGAAGGGGTGGAATGGTGGAATGGGACGGAATTGGGGGCAGTCTTTCCCCAGTATTCCACTCTTCCATCATTCCAGTATTCCATTCTCCCAACACCATGGCTTCGGCATTGGGCAGGTCAAGTTGCTGCCGCCTGGCGGGGCGGGTCCTGAACGGGTACGTTTACGCATGACCATGCACCTACACACCTGCAAGACCGGTTTCGAAAAGAACCTCAGTCGCGAACTCCAGTTCCATGGCGAGAGGGCACAGCGTTCCGGGCCCGGCTGGGTCCTGGCCGAGGTCGAGGAAGGTACGGCGGCGGAGGATGGAGCCGACCCCGGTTTCTGCTTCGCCATGGAGAGCGTGTTGGATGCGCGGCTGGTCGAAGTCGGCTCCGCGAATCAGACGGCAGAGGCGCTTTGCCAAGCAGTCTGGCAGGGGTTTGAGGGACAGGAAGTCTCGACGCCATGGCTCCTGCGGTTGCTGGCGGACGACGAGGAATTGAGCGGTCGTCTGCGCGTGGTTCGCAGTGAGTTCCGCAAGCGAATGCGCCGCAAGATGGCGCGCCTGGCGGGGTTGGCGGAGGAGTCGCTGGCCGAGAAGCCGGACGTTTGGCGCGGTCTGTACGGACGCCTGATCAGCTATGGCGAGCTGTTGGTCGGCAATGTGGTTCGTGACTGGGGCCAGCGCCGGATGAAGGACGAGAAGGGCGCGCCCTCGCGTTCCTTCCTCAAGGTGGAGGAGGCCTACGGCATTCTGGGCCGGGCTCCCACCCATGGGCAGTCGGTTGTGGATCTTGGTGCCGCGCCCGGCGGCTGGAGTTTCAGCGCCGCTGAAAGGGGCGCCCTGGTCCAGTCCGTGGACAATGGGCCGCTCAAGGGCGGGGCCAAGGGGCATCCCGGCATCGACCATATCCGGGAGGATGGCTTCCGCTTCCGCCCCCAGAAGAACGGCGTGGACTGGCTGTTCTGCGATCTGATCGCGGACCCGTATCTGGTCCTGGACGATATCCTGCTGCGCTGGCTAGACCATGGCTGGTGCCGTTCCTTCGTGGTCAATCTGAAGGTGGGAAAGATGGACCCCATCGTCCTTCTGCGGCATCTTCTCGGGACCGGCGAACGCAGTCTGGTCGGCCGCTGTGGGCAGCTCTACATCCGCCAGCTTTTCCACGACCGTGAGGAGATCACCTGCATGGGCGAGCTTGGTCGAGGGTGATCGTCTGCGGATCTGGGGGCACGCATGGCTGATTCTCCATCCATATCCGGTCTGGCGTTGGCGCGGGGGTTCTTCCGCGACTGCGTGGCGCCCATCGTTGCCCGGACACTGCCTGGACTGCATTACTCGGCCGGGTTGGTTGGCCCAGGCTCGGAGGTGCTGGGATACGACACGGAGATGAGCCGGGATCATCACTGGGGGCCTCGGGCGATGCTGTTCCTGGCCCCCGCCGACCTGGTGAAGCACGGGGAAACGCTCCGCGCTGCTCTCGCCCGCGAGTTGCCGCACGAGTACCAGGGATTTTCGACGAACTACAGCGCGCCGGATCCCGATGACAGTGGGGTGCAGCATCTGGTCTCGACCACGGATGGCCCCGTGAACCACCGCGTGGAGCTGCTCGACCCAACGGCCTGGTTCCGGGGATACTTGGGGGTTGATGCGTTCGACCGCGACCTGAGCGTGCGCGAGTGGTTGGTGATCCCCCATCAGAAGCTGCGGTCCGTCGTGGCTGGCGGGGTGTTCCGGGATGAGCTGGGGCTGAGGGAGCTTCGCGAGCGGCTTGGCTGGTATCCCGAGGATGTGTGGCGCTATGTGCTTGCCTCGGGCTGGCAGCGGATCTCGCAGGACGAACACCTGATGGGCCGAGCCGGGCTGGTTGGCGACGAATTGGGATCGGCCGTGATTGCGGCGCGCTTGGTGCGCGACGTGATGCGCCTGGGATTCCTGATGGAACGAGTCTATCCCCCCTATGCAAAGTGGTTCGGCACCGCCTTCCGAGAGCTTGCCTGCGCAGCGGAATTGACGCCATGGCTGGAACACGTCATGTCAGCTCGGGAGTACGAGGTGCGCGGCTTGTTCTTGGCCGAAGCATATGCCGTTATTGCCGGGCAGC
>JABGQJ010000523.1 GCA_018648945.1 Victivallales bacterium | reverse complement strand
CCGCCTTCGGCCCCGCCACTGGCGAAATCTCGTGGGCGGGAGCCACGGGGGTGGGGTCCCCGGGGCGTCAGCCCGGACGCCTGGCGTCCCGGTAGGTCGACCGGGACAGGACGCCGGATGGCAGCATTCTCGGCCCCGGTGCCTGGATGGGGTTGCAGCCGCAGACGAACGAACCGGGATTCTGCCCGAGCTCGCCTTTCAGTTCCTCCCACATCTCCCGGCTTTCCGTGGAGATGTAGAGAGGGATGTGGGCATCGTGCTTGCGGACTTCCTGGATGAGGAAACGGTAGACCGTGGCGCGCAGTTCGTGAGGGAAGGGGCCGGTGCGGACATCCCGCAACTCCTCGGCATGTCGCCGCGCCCCGGCCACAAACTCGGGGTCCAACAGATCGGGGTCGATCTTCTTGCAGAGCTGATCGAAGGTCATCCACATGAGCACACAGAAGCCGATGGATTCGGGCTTGCTCTCGCGGAAGATCGTCGCGATGGTCTGGGCGTACTCCTGCCGCCAGTTCCTGACCGGAATCGTGGGCTTGAACTTGAACCGGACCGGCAACCCCCAGGACTGACACTTGCGGGCGGCTTCGATGCGTTGCGCATTGGTCGGGGAGCCTGGCTCGATCACTTCCTCGCCGGTCTTGCAGGTCAGGCTCCAGACCCCGATCAGGCGGTCGCGGTTGGGCACATCCTCGATCCAATCTACGTTGTTCCCGGCTGTGTGGAAATAGCCGTAGCGATCCTTGTATTCTGCCAGCTTGGCGAGGAACAGCTCGAAGGCCCCGTACTCCGGCTCGAAGGTGGCAATGTCGGCGACCCAGCCAAGCAACCGGAAGCACTTCTGTGCGGGATGGGCCTCGATGGTCGGGCCGACCACCTTCTCCATGTACTCCTCCAGATTGGTCCCGATGACCGTCATTTTCGCGCTCTTGCCGACGCCGCAGTACTGGCAACCATGGGGACAACCGTGCATGACGCCGAAATCCTGCGTGTTCCAGCAGACCATGTTCGCGCGCTCGTCGTCAGCTGGGGCGTGCGTGTCGCGGACCAATTGCAGGTAGCCCAGCACATTGCGCAGACTCGCCTCCGAGACGCCTGCCGCCAACTGCAATGGCTCCGCCCGCTCCGTCCTGTCGATCCGGATCCTGGTGAAAACCAACGCCCGTTGGTGTTGCCAGGGCACAGCCGGTCCACTGTCCGGCACCCACGCGCTGACCTCCCGAATCACCTCAGCCGCCTCGTCCGCACGGAAGATGCGGGCAGTTCCCAGCGGGAGGTCGAGGGCCGCCAGGATGCGCTCTACGCGCGCCAGCGAATCTGGATCCCCGGTCACGGTATCCAGAATGTAGACGCCAAAGGGTTTCAGTTGGTACATGTGGTGGCACTCCTGCCCGGCGATGTCAATGGTTCCATCATGTCAGCCAGTCGTCTCTTAGACTGGTCAGTTGCACGAGCACATCATCCGGATTCTCTCCGTTGGCCCCGACCTCGAATGTCCGGATGCAGGTCGGCGCACATTCGTCGAGAGCGGCGATAAGCCGCTGCCAGTCGGTCGTGCCGGTGCCTGGCAGCCAATGCTGATCCTGGCCCAAGCCGTCGTTGTCCTGAATGTGGACCGCCAGCAGCTTGTCGCCGGCAATTCTGACTTCGTCGTCGGCACCACGCCCGTTGGCGTTGCTGTGTCCTGCGTCCACACAGACGCCCATGTGGTCGCCGAGGCCATCGATGATCTCGAGGACATCTTCGATGGGGCCGCCTGGTCGGGGCGTGTGGCGTTGCGGCAGGTTCTCGACCGCCAGTTGAAGCCCCAGAGTGGCGGCATGATCGGCGAGCGCCTTCAGGCTCTCGCGGGATCGCGACATGCTGGCCGCGCGGTCCCCGGCTTGGAACGGCACGCGGGGAGCGTTGTGGTGGCAGATGACTACGCGCGCGCCGATGGCGGCGGCGGGGGCCAGGCAGTCCATCGCTTGGGCGAGAGCGAGCTGGCGAATGTCCTCCTCCGGATCGGCCACGTTCCAGCCAGCCGACGCGACATGCACCGAAGGCACGGCGATACCGGCATCGGCTAGTAGCTGGCGCGCTCTGGACACGTCGGTACGCCAGTCTGCGTCCGGCGTAGAGAGAAACCCCAACTCGACTTGCCGCCAGCCTTCTGCCGAGAGTTTCAGGACGAGGTCGGGGAAGGGGATCTCACCGAAGAGGCTTGCTGACATGCCGTAGGTCGTCGCCATGGGGTTGCGGTCTCCATACTGGATGGGGATGAGAGGGCATCGCCCCTCGCCTCACATTCCGAACACACGGTCCTACTTGGGGACAAGGGCCGGATCGTCGAGGTCGAGGCGGTAGAGGATCTGGTTGTAGTCGTAGCGTGGGGTGGCGGGCGGGCGGTTGGCGAACTGCTTGGTGTAGGTCCCCTCGAAGATGAGAATCGGCGAGTCCGCTGGGGTGAACTCCGGGTGCAGGCGCGGGTTGTAGAAGGTGTAGTTCGCGTGCGTCACCACCTTGACCGCCCCTCCCCACGGTCCCGTGGGCGCGTCCGCTTCGGCATACCAGATCTCGCCCAGGAACGAGGGCTTGCCATGCAGTTGCGTGAACACCGCCACCCAGCGCTTGCGGTAGGCGTTCCAGGCGATGGAGCCACGGTGGGGCTTGATCTGCTGCTTGCCGTCGACGGTGGGCACGGTCTCCTGCGGCTTTAACGCTTGCCAGGAGTCGGGGTTATCCCAGGCTTCGAAGGTCGCCGGGCATTTGAGGTGAGGGAAAGGGTCGCCAAACAGCAGCCATTTCTTGCCAGCTTCGTCCGTCCAGAACACTACATGGCCTTCGGAGCCCACCGGCTTCTTGGGGGACTCGTCGGTCTTGGTCCACAGCACGCGATGCCGAGCGAAGCTCTCCCCTTCATCGTCCCAGACGCAAAGTCCGGTCTCGTAGGCAGTCAGCGGCGGCTTGATCTTGACGTAGGTCGCAACCAGACGGTCGCGACCTTCTCTGTCGGGCAGGCTCACGAATCCCCCGAGCCACGTGGGGCCGCTGCCGGGCATCCGCGCGATGACCCGGGGACTCTTGTCCTCTCCGATCACGTATTCATACCGCAAGCGAACCGGTGGCTCGAAGGATTGCAGCGGTTGCAGTTTGGTCGTGGCGCCGGTCATGTGGAACCGCCCGAGCGGGTACTTGGCCATCGTCGTATCGCCCCACATCCAATGGAGCCGCCCCTTGTGCACCGCCGTCTGGACACTGTCGCAGCCGAGAATGCCCTGGTCGCGCCAATCCGTTGCCAGGCCGAGCCTCTGGCCCTCGGCGAACAGGCCGCCACCGGTGATGCGCCCCAGCCGTTTGGCGGGAAGTTGCCGCTTCACCTTCACGGTCAGCCGCTGGCCGGGCTGGGGAGTCAGGCGCACTCCGCGATAGCCGAAGCCGTCCTTGTCCACCCCGTAGCCGTGTCCCTCCACGAAGAACCACGTCTCCGCCCCCATCAGTTCCGGCAGGTCGAAGGCGATGACCCCCGCGTTGTCGGAGACGAACCGGACGCCATGGGTGGTGCGCAGTTCCACCAGCGGCACCGGCCAGCCACTGCCCTCTTCGACGATGTCGATTCGGCAGAGATCATTGGCGTGGGAGAGAAGACTCATGGTGAGAAGGACGGCAAGAACTCGATGCAAGGGAAGACTCCATCAAGGCTATCTACGTACGTCCCCGTCACTCTACGATCTCGGTTCGGGATGTCAACGCCTCCCGCAGGCGCGCCTGGAGTGGCGCATCGCGTTCTGCGTTGAACTGAACGTAGGGCAGCTTCAGCCAATGGTAGATGATGGGGTGGGTCCGCCGCTTGTCGGGTTCCTCGGAGTCGTAGCGTGGATGGATGTGAGCATGGAGTGCCCGATCGCTGTTGCCGAGAATGGAATAGTTGATGAGTGAGGGATTCAGGACCTCCATGAGGGCATCGCCGATGCAAGCCATATCCATCAGGAACTGTTGCCGATCGGCGGCAGACAGGGCGTTCAGGTTGTCCTGGATCGGGTCCGCCAGCAGCAGGGAGTAGCCCGGCAACCGCTGGTCGTCGCCCAGCACGACCCAGCCGGAACGCAAGCGACAGACCACCGTCGGGTTCTCGCCTCGTCGCGCCATGTCGACGCGCTCGTGAATGATCGTGGGGTAGGATTGGTCTGCCATGTCTGCCTCCTCACTCTTTCTCGTCCGCGCCGTCCGGAAGGTCGATCACTTTCGTGTGGATCCATGACCATGATGTCCATCTCGGCCCGGCGGTCTTGGGACCTACGTAGGGTGGCGGCGACGTGCGGTCAGCCATGGCGGCACCCCAAGCAACCAACATGCGCTTCCCGATGAAGTTCATCGAGACGGTGGTGGTCGGCCCTTCGAGAGCAGTCACCGTGATCCTTGTGAGTTCCGTGGTCACCGGTGAGTAGCTGGCCAAGATCAAGGCGACCCCCCGTTCGAGTTGCGATGGGAGCCTGACGAAGGAGACGAGGAACTGCCCTCGGCGTACGATCAGTCTCGACGCCGCAGGGAACACGCTCCGCCAGGCTTCTCCCAGCCTGACGACCTTCCCCTTGCCGCCCGCTTTCAGGTCGAATGTGACCAGAAAGAGATCGAAGTGAACGCTGGCCAGGAAGCACACGTACTCGTCGGACATGGCCGCGTCATGGATCAAGAAACAGACGCCCACACCGTGGCGCTCTTCGAGACTCCCCCGGACCTGCATGCCCCCTGCACCGCCCATCCCCCCCATCCCCGTGCCTTCAATGACGGTCGGGTACCGACGGGCCCTAGGGACGAGCTTGCAGAGATCAGGGAAGTCGTACTCCACCTTCCGTTCACCGCCTCTGCCCACGATCCAGCAGTAGGGAAGGGGACCTGGGGTGAAGTCCGGTTCCGCGTGATTGCCCCGCATCCAGTCGGCGGAAGCCCTGTGGAATTGCAGGAAATAGGTCTCGGCCCCATGCTTCTGGCGCAGGTTCGACAGGACGCTCTTCCCCGTATCCGTAGTCATCAGGACGGGCCAAATCCTGGGGAGGGGCGGGACCATGGGCAGATCGGTAGCACTCGACTTGATGCGGTGGCGGAGGATCTTCCCCTCGGCCGAGTAGGTGTTCCTGAAACGCCCTCTCTTGCCCATCTTCCTGCGCGGATCGTTGCACTGAAAGAGGACGTGGAACTCCCCATCGGCCACGGCAACGGACGGGTGGATGTCACCGGGCTCATCTATCCATGCGAAGCAGGAGAAACAGGCTGCACCGACGAGCAGGAGGGCCGCTATGCGCCGGTGTGGGGGTGGATGCTCCATGTTCCTTTCTCCTTTCCTTGCCCGTTGCCTGTAAGCGGCAGGGGGCTTCGCAAGTCCAGTGGTTTACGCTACATGCGGAGCCAACGGGATGCCAGGCCGACCGCGCCGCGCTCAGGGCTATCTCACTCCAACTGGAGCCCTTTGGGAGTCCGGCTACCCGCGACCCTTCCATCTTGGCTGAACGATCAACACGGGGGAGCGCGTGCGCCTGGCCACCGCCGGGTTCAGCCCGGCGGAGCCATGACCCACGATCAGCCGTCCGCCACCACCACCACCTCCGCATCCTGACCAGAGCCAACCCGTGGCTCCCCCGTGCTCTGGCCAGGTTCGGAGGTA
>JABGQJ010000522.1 GCA_018648945.1 Victivallales bacterium | reverse complement strand
CGAGAAGGGAGTCATCGTCGAAGCCAAGAAAGGGGAGTTCAAGGGCGGCAACGACTCCCTCTTCACGGTCAGCCTGAAGCACGATGTGGAACTGATCGGCAATGGCGCGATCCTGCGTATGCACCGGGCCGACTACGACAACCCCAAGCTCTACAAGAAGGCCGAGTGGCGCCACGTGCTCTCCATTCGGAGCGCAAAGAACGTGACGGTGAGCGGGCTGACCCTCGCCCTGAGTGGCGGCGATGGCATCTACCTGGGCGTCTCCAAACGCGGCGTGACCAACGAGAACATCGTCATCAAGGACGTCATCTGCGACCGCAACTACCGCCAAGGCATCAGTGTCATCACTGCCCGCAACCTGCTCATCGAGAACGTGGTCATGAAGGACACGGGTGGCACGCCTCCGGCGGCGGGCATCGACTTCGAACCCAATCACCCCAGCGAGCAGGTCGTCAACTGCGTGATGCGCAATTGCGTGGCCGAGAACAACCATGGCGTGGGCTACGTCTTCTACCTGCCCAACCTGCATACCGACTCCGCTCCGGTCTCCGTCCGGCTGGAGAACTGCATCTCTCGCAACGGCAACCGAAGCGACTTCGTGTTCATTACCGGGAACGACAAGGACAAGACGGTTGGCGGCAAGGTCGAGGTGGTGGACTGCCGGTTCGAGGGATCGAAGGGGACATCCGTGAGCATCGACCGGAAGCCTGCGGATGGGGCGGCGGTCGTGTTCGAAAACTGTGTTGTGGATTCCCCCGCGCTGGCGCAGCCGGGCATCGCTCCCATTGTTGTTCGTTCGCAAGCCGGCAATCGACGGTCCGTGGGCGGCGTGGACTTCGGGAACATGACCGTGATCGATCCGGTCGAGCGCCCCGTGTTCGGCTATGAGGACTGGATCGGCGGCACCGGTGTCGAGAGCCTGAAGGGCACCTTCCTGATCAAGCGCGGCGGCAAAGAGGAGACCATCGTCCTTACCAAGGCGTGGCTGAGCAAGGCGTTCCCCCCGCGCAGCTACAAGCAGGTCCCACCCCTGGACCTGACCGGCAAGACTCTCGTCCCTGCTATGCGGGTGCCGAACGTGCCCGTCGCGAGGAATGACTACTACCTGCGCAAGGCGGGGACCTACGCGGTGTATGCGAAGCAGGGCGAGACCGTGGCCCTGCGCGTGAAACACACCCAAGTGGGCAAGTATGGGGGCAAACCCCTGAAGGTGGTCGCTATCGCGCCTTCGGGCAAGAAGGTCAATGCGGGCGCTGTGCCATTCCAGGCCGCTGGGGAGGTCTCCTTCGTTGCTTCCGAGACCGGCGTCTATCACCTGCCTCTCAAGTGCGGGGCCAACCGCATGGCGATCACGGGCGTGTCCCACCCCGTAGTTGTCTCCAGCGAGAACAGCGCGATCGGCTTCATTGGTGCTGCTGGCGACCTCTATTTCCTCGTGCCCGCAGGGACCAAGGAATTTGGTGTGTTCATCTACGGCCAGGGTGCGGGCGAGGCGATCAAGGCGAGCGTCTTCGATCCCACCGGCAAGCAGGTCTGGGAAAAGGACAACATCACCTTGCCCGAGATGTGCGCGCCGGAGCAGGCTCCGCCCGCTGAGGATCAAGTCTGGCGTCTGCGCCTGACCAAGCCCAGCGGCACGACCTACGAGGACAACTTCGTGGACCTGCGTGGCATTCCTCCCTTCCTCGCCCGCGATCCCCGCGCCCTTCTCACCATCAGCAAGTAGAGACCGGCGATGCATCCTGTCTATCTCCAGGGGTTGCTTGGTTTGGCCGTGCTCCTCGCCCTGGCCTGGTGGCTGAGCGAGGACCGGAAGCGGATCCCCTGGCGCATGGTCGGGATCGGGGTTGGCCTGCAACTGGTGCTGGCCGTGCTGCTTTTGCGCCTGCCCATGTTCCGAGTCGGGTTTACCTATTTGGGTCGCATGGTGGGTGCCTTGGCAGAGGCAACTCAGGCCGGGACTTCCGTGCTCTTTGGCTACGTGGGCGGGGGCGACGCCCCCTTCGCGGTGACCAATCCAGGGGGGATGTTTATCTTCGCCACCCAGGCGTTGCCTCTGGTGCTGCTGGTCAGCGCGCTTTCGGCGCTGTTGTTTCATTGGGGGATCATGCAGCGAATCGTTGGCTTGTTCTCCCTGTTGCTGCGCAAGACCATGGGCATCGGCGGGGCCGAGGGCGTCGGCGTCTCGGCCAACATCTTCATCGGCATGGTGGAGGCCCCCCTGCTGGTCCAGCACTACGTGAAGGACCTGAGCCGCAGCGCCCTGTTCACGGTCATGGTCACCGGCATGGCAACCATCGCGGGCACCGTATTGGGGCTCTACGCGCTCTTCCTTGAAGGTGTACTGCCGGATGCGGCCGGGCATCTCCTCACCGCCTCGATCATCAGTGCCCCGGCGGCGATCGTCGTTGCCCGCATGATGATCCCCGAGGCACCAGATGTCGCTGTCGAGAAGGTGGATCTGCCATCGCCCTACAGTGGCTCCATGGATGCCATCACCCAGGGCACGGCGGCGGGCCTCAAGCTCCTCCTGAATATTGTCGCCATGATGATCGTGCTGATCGGGCTCGTGCATCTGGTCGACATCGGGCTGGGGTTGCTTCCGGATGTGAGTGGCGAACCCCTGGTTCTGACCCGTATCTTCGGTTGGGTCATGGCTCCCGTTGCCTGGCTGATGGGTGTGCCTGCCGCCGACGCGATGACCTCGGGCGAACTCATGGGCACCAAGACTGTGCTCAACGAACTGCTCGCCTACAACCAGCTCGGGCAGCTCGGCCCGGGCGCCATGAGCGCGCGCGCCACCACCATCATGACCTACGCCATGTGTGGCTTCGCGAACCCCGGCAGCGTCGGCATCATGATCGCTGGGCTTTCCACCATGGCCCCCGACCGCCGTGCCGAGATCGCTGCCCTCGGTTTCCGCAGCCTCCTTGCCGGCACCATGGCCACCTGCATGACCGGCATCGTCGTGGGGTTTCTGATATAGACGTGGTGTAGCTGGAGGGCATCGCATGTACGAAGCCATCCTGGAGTATCTGGCGTGCCCAATCTGCCAAGCAGGCTTGGGACTCGCGGTTGAGGACCGGGAGGCCAACGAGATCCTCTCGGGGCAGTTGGCGTGTGGGAACGGGCACTCATTCGTGATCAGGCAGGGCGTCGCGGACTTCGGCAGTCAGGAGCAGCAGAAGAGCAACACGTGGTCGGCAGTCTATGCGAAGCAGGACTACGAAGAGCTCGATCGGCGGATAGAGGAGGGCAAAACCCCTCGCCAACTCGCGCAGGAGCGGTCGGCCTTCCAGGATCTCATCAGCCGCATCAACGCGAGGAAGCCGGACTGTATTCTCGACGTTGGCACGGGGCGCGGGATGTTCCTCCTCGCTTTGCTTGAGGGGTACACCTACCAGCCATCTACCATCGTCTGCCTGGATTTGAGCTTCCCAGTCTTGGCGAGGGATCGGCTGAAGGTGACGCAGCGGGGCAGTGTCCACCGGGTCAGCTACATCGCCGCTGACATTGCCACCATGCCTTTTCGGGGCGGTTCGGTTCCCCTGGTGGCCTCCTACTTCGGGTTGGGGAACATGGACGGGGACATGATCCCGACCGGGATCTCCGAGATACACCGGGTGCTGACGGCAGGGGGCTGCCTCCTCGACAGCACGGACGTCTACAGGCCTGGCTCGGCCAGCATCCAGGCTCTGGAGGCCTTCTGGAAGAGGCAGGGAAGACAGGTGGCAAGGAACTACTTCGACGAGGTCGACATTGCCCGGATCTACGCGGATTCTCCCTTCGGCAGAGCGGAAATGGCGGTTCTCTACGAAGCCATTGCCGAGCCGAACGGTGACCGTGTGCCGGTCGAGGGCGATTGGTACGCCCGCCTGACCGTAGTGGCTGAGACGGCTGTTTCAGTGCCTGCTGCTCTGCGTCCCGCAGACAGCCCCGAACCATCTGGAGACTGCTGAGCCATGCCCGAGACCCAGCGTCCGAACGTGCTCGTCCTCCTGGTGGACCAGCTCAACCCCCGTTTTGGCGGGTGGGCTGGCGATCCGGCCGGGGTCACGCCGAATCTGGACCGGTTGGCCGCCGAGGGTACGGTCTTCGACTGCGCCTACTCGGTGGGGCCGGTCTGCATGCCGGGGCGCTGCTCCCTTATCAGCGGCCTGTATCCACATCAGCATGGCTACTGGACGAACTTCATTGACGAAGCATTCCCCGCGCGGCTTGGCGGCTTCTACCGCGACGTCCAGGCCGCAGGCTACCACACCGCGTATGTGGGCAAGACTCACTGGTTCAACCCCGCCTGGGGCGAGCATACGCGAGAGCACAAGGGCTACTTCCAGGCCATCGGCCTGGACACGACCGTGGATATTCCCGGCACCTACCTGGCCGCCTTCCAGGGCTCGCCCTACACCGATCACCTGCGCTCCCACGGCCTCCTCGACACCTTCCTGCGCGACATGGCGCTCCAGATGCAGGCGGGGCAGTACGCCATCGTCCCAAGCCTGACCCCCGCCGACTTCCAGCCAGATGCTGTGGCCGCCCAGGAGGCAATCAAGATCATCGAAGGGCATACGGATGAAGAGCCGCTCTGCCTCACCGTCAGCTTCCCCGGTCCCCATCCCCCCTTCAATGCCCCCGGCGACTATGCGACCATGGTGGACCCCGCCGATGTGGTCCTGCCCGAGACCGTCCCCGCCGAGTTGACCTTCGGGGGACGCATCTTCACCCGCGACGATGTCCGCGCCCTGCGTGCCAACTACTACGGGAAGCTCGCGCTCATCGACGATTGGTGCGGGCGCATTCTCGCTGCCTGCGAGCGGTGCTGGGACATGGACAACACCCTCGTCGTCTTCACCTCCGACCACGGCGAGATGTTGGGCGCGCACGGACGGTTCAGCAAGTGCCAGTTCTGGGAGGAGTCCGCGCGGATTCCGCTCTTCGTCCGCTGGCCAAGCCGGGTGGCAGCTGGGCAACGGACGCGCGCCTTGGCGGAACTCATCGATGTCTATCCAACGGTCGTGGAGGCCGTGGGAGGCCGAGTCTCGCCATGGTGTTGCGGACGTTCGCTGCTGCCTGTGGCAACGGGTGCGGCGACGGCACACCGTGAGATCGCGGTGAGCGAGTTCTGGAGTGGGTCCGGCGACCCATCCTACATGATCCGCGGGGCCGATCACAAGTATTTCCGGCAGGGCACACACGAGCATCTCTACGACCTGGATGCCGACCCTGGCGAGCAGCGCAACCTGATTGAATCTGCGCCCAGCATTGCGGAGGACCTCCGCCAGCGTCTGGCCCTGTTCCTCAACCATTCGAGCGGCTACCGCCCCTTGTTTGACCGGGCCAATCTACAGGCAGACTCCCCCGATCTGGCCCGTGATCTCCTTGGGCTGTTCCGCGGCTTGCATCACACGACGGGGCCGGATGTTGCCGAACCCCCGGAGTGAGGGACTTGGCGTAGCAGGCAAGGGCGTAGCGCCACTGGTCTTGGCCTGAGCGGCACTCGCCCATGCGTTACCACACGACGCGGCGCAGGGCCGAGACCGCCGCGAAGTGGGAGTCACGACTCACGAGTGGCAGCCGATGCTCCCGGCAGAGCGCCGCGATCCAGACGTCGTTCGTGGGAATCGGGGTGCCGGCCGCTTTCAGTTC
>JABGQJ010000521.1 GCA_018648945.1 Victivallales bacterium | reverse complement strand
CTCGCCTCTCGTGCTGGCGGATTCAACCGCCCGTGCTGGGTTGCACGAACACATCGACCGGTTGGCGGCTGGCCAGAGTAGAAGCGGCGTCTCGCCGCTTTCTTCCCGCCCCAAAGCGGCAAGATGCCGCTTCCTCGGTTGGGGGACTACTGCCCCTTCGCGGGCTTGGCCTCGACGAAGGTGAGGGTGCCGAACTTCCCGGGGGTCAGATGGCGGGCCTTGTAGATCGGCGCCCAGCAACTGAACTGCTGGCTGCCACTGTCGGCTACGCGGCTGCGGAAGATGTTGGCGGCAAGGATGGTGCCGACGGGGCGAGCCGGAAGTCCGAGAGAGGCCAGGGGGATGGTGAGCTCCAGGATCCAGCGGTTGGCCTCGCGGGTGACCTTTGTGGTGGCCTTCGCAGACCAGGTCTTGTCGCATTCCCATTTCTCGCCCTTGCGCCAATACCCGTCCCAGACCACGCCCGCGGCATTGACGATGAGTTGGCGGCACTCCGTGCGGTCCTTGGCATCGGGGCAGAGGAAGAGTTCCAGGCAGTCGTCCTCCCAGATGCCCCAGCCATCGGTCTCGCGACAGGTGGCGCGGAGTTTGTCGGGATGGGGCTCGTAGTTGACGAAGGTGCAGCGGAGCACGCCTTCGTCCCACGCGAGATAGGCATAGGTGCGTTGGGGCGCGGCCAAGCCGGCCTTGTCGGTGAAGAGCAGGGCCTTGCCCAGGGGACCGGGAAGGGCGTCCTTGCCCAGTGTGGCCAGGGGGCCGGGGATGGGGGCTTCCGGCGGACCATCCTGGAGGATTCGCTCCAGCATGCCGCGCCCCACTGCAAACTCCTTGCCGATGAGGTCAATGCGGGCCCGATAGAGGGAGTCGGCCGGGGCCAGGGCGCGGGCCTTGTCCAGGCTCGCGCCGAGGGTGGCCAGGGCCTGAACCGAGAAGACGTCCTCGGGCGTGCCAAGGGAGTCGAGGGTGAGTTCGCGGGGATTGGCGGAAAGCGTCCCGTTGCGCAAGTCCTCGGCATAAAGCCAGAAGGCGCGCATGGGTTTGCTGGCGGGACCGTAGAACAGCTTGAAGTACTCGTCCAGCAGCAGGTCCATGTCGAGCTGGGGGTTCCAGTAGGCCTTGCCGGTGACGTAGAGATTCAGGTGCTGGAGACCGGGCATGTTGATTCTGCTGGCCCCGGCGCGCTCCCAGCTCTCGGCTTCGACAAACTCCCCAGCCACTCCAAGGTCGGCCAGGTAGCGGAGATCCTCGGAGATGATATGGGGGAAAACCACCGGCAAGCCCCGCCAGGGCAGGACGGAGTGGCGGTAGTATTCCCAAATGTACAAGTGACCGGTCTTCTTGCGCCAGGCCTCGATCTCGGCGCGGATGCCTGCCTTGTAGCTGGCGGCTGGAAAGCTGAGGCGGCTCTTGCAGAACATCACTGCCACATTGGGGTGCAGACGGTCGGCAAAGGTTGGCGGTGCTCGGTAGCCCTCATAGGCCAGGCAGCCCACCAGCTTGTCGGGGCAGTGCTCGGCCAGTTGCTCGGCGACGGTATTCACGAAGCGCCAGATGTGATTGCTGTGATGTCCCACCTTCCCCGCCTTGGGGTCGATCTCGGCCGCGCACTTCGGACAACCGCAGATGCGGGTGAGCCCATCGTTCGGGGCCAGCGGGAAGATGCGCTGCTCGGGATGGGCCGCAAAGTAGGCGCGGATGTCGGTCACCCACTGCTTGGCCACGTCGGGGTTGGTCAGGCAGAGGTGCCCGCCGCCCCGGCTGGCGCAGGCGTTTTGGAAATCCCGCTTGCCATCGACCAAGGCGAAGTACTCAGGATGGGTGTTCTTGTGTTTCTGGAAGAAGGCGAAGCTGTCGATGATCTGCGCTGGATAGGCGGCACCATAGCCGGCGCGGCGATACCAGAGAGCATCGTCGGGGGCGGTGCTGAAGTTGCAGAACCAGGAGTAGCGGAAGGGGAAAGCGGGTTGGTGCTGCCAGCGCCCAGCCGGGACCTCGAGCTGTTCGTGCCGGGGGACCACCGTGCCCAGTTTGCCGGGCATGTACCAGCGGATGCCGCAGGTCCTTTCCAGGAAGGCGTAGACACCGTAGAGCGTGCCCGTCTCGCCAAACGCCCCGATCCCGAGCGTGCCGTTCCAGACCTCGACCGCGCGCCAGGGATTGCGCAACCCCACCACCGGTTCCTTGGTCTGGTCGCGACCGACAATCGTCACCGAGCCCTTGCCTGCATCGACCACGTAGCCGTCCTCGGCCAAGGCTCGGGCGGCCTTGACCAGTTCTGGCGTGGCGCTTGTGCCGAGGAAGATGTTGCCTTGGACCGTGTCCGTCGCAGGGACGATGGCCAGTCTGGCCCCGCAGCTCTGCTGTAGGTACGCCTGTAGTTCCTTTGCCGCCAGGACCACGCTACGCGGGGCCTTCGGGGCCACCACGATTCGCTCCAGGCGCTGCCCGTCCTGGCGGATCTCGCCAGCGGTCGCCAAACCCAGACTTGCCAGACAAAAACTCGCCAGACAAACAGAAGCAATCCATCGAATACTCACGGTTTCTCTCCAGTTTCAGTTTCCCAGACGAGCAGGCGCATGTGCCCTGGCACCAGCCAGGCCCCCGCGGCCTTGTTGTCGGGGCTTCCGTCGGTCTCGGCAAATACATCGCGAATGCGGAAGGCGCTACGGGCAAAGCCCTTCTTCAGATCCGCGTTCACAGCCTTGGTGACATCGAGGAAGCACTCGCCAAAGGGCGGCTTCGTGTGGTCGACCACGACCCGACATACTCCCTCGGCCTCGCCTGTGCGCAGGTCGCTCCAGGCCAACATCCGGGTCTCGCGGGTCAGATGCTCCACCGCCAGCACCCGGCTGGGACGGGACCCGAAGACCGCTCCCAGGCGGACCACGAGATACGCGCGCTCCACCCGCGTCGGCAGCAGAAACGGTGTGATGTCGGCCTTCACCACTGCCCGATAGCGGTGGTCGAAGTGATTGGCGTGACCGATGTAGAAGCGTGTGTCCTCTGCTTTGGGGGCGCGCCAGACCGAGGCATAGCGCGACGAGCCGCTGGCCATATCGCTGCCTGCCTGCAGGGCGATGACAGTGGGTTGGCGGGTGGGCTCCCCCTTGGGCGCGGGCATGCGCAGGATGCCGTCGTCGGTCTCGATCCGCACCTCGGAGAGCCAGATTCCGGCGCCCTGCAGTGTAACCCTCAGGAACTGCGCGGTCACGGCTTCGCCCTGCCACGTGGTCTCAATCAGCGGCTTCACGGCCTTGGGATCGGCAGCGCGGCCGGTCACATCGGGAATCGCTGCCAGGGTCCGCCATGTTCCCTTGGCGGCATCCCAGGCGCTGATCTCCGTGCGCGTCTGCGTCCAGGCCAGGTGGTTTGGGTCGCAGGTGAACACCCGAACCGCGCGCACCCGGGTCTCGCCCGCGAGACTGATGGTCAGCCCAGCCCCCTCCACCGCGTGCTGCCCCTGCCAGAAGACGCAGCGACTCGTGTGTGCGCGCTGCCCATCGAAGAGACTGAAGGGCAAGCCCCGCGCGTTTGCCGCCACCGGCCGCAGCAGATACTGCCCCACGATCCCGCCAGCGGGCACCGCAAGGGGAGACAGCAGTCCGATCAGGATGCCAAGGCGTATCCGGTCCGTTCCCATGGGGGCCTCCGCTGGGTTCTGTTTGCTGAACGGAATCTACGCCGATGAGGGGAACCGTCCAGTAACCACGACAATCTTGCTGAAGCGCTGGCGACGAGGAGCAGTTGCCACTCACGCTCAGCCGTGCCCGAATTGCCCCCCCAGATGGGTGTTGAAAAGCACACCATGAAACCCTATTCTCACAGTCCCGGGGATGGCCTGCTTCGACCCGCCCACAAGGGGTCTCCTTTGAATCGATCGGTGACCCGCAGATATGGAAGAGACATGAGCAAGCGACCAAACATCCTCCTCATCGTTTCCGAGGACAACGGGCAACATCTTGGCTGCTACGGAGACCAGAACGTCAGGACCCCGCATCTCGACTCCCTTGCGGCCGGGGGCGCACGGTTCGCGAACGCCTACTGCACACAGGCGGTGTGCAGCCCGGGGCGTGCCAGCATCCTGACCGGGCTATACCCGCACCAGAATGGGCAGATCGGGCTCTCCACCCACGAATACGCGATGTACGGGAACATCCCAAATCTTCCTGGCCTGCTCAAGCCACTGGGGTACCGTACCGCCCTTCTCGGCAAGCTGCATGTCAAGCCCTTCGACGCGTTCCCCTGGGACCTGTGGTGGAACGACAACAGATTCATCAGTTTCGGCCAGCGCGACGTCCACACGACAGCGGAAATGGCCCATGGTTTCATCGCCGACACGGGCGATGCGCCCTTCCTCTTGATGGTCGCAGCACGTGATTGCCACCTCCCATTCCTGCGCCAGAGCCACGGAGTCCCTGAGCATCCGCTGAGCGCGGATGACGTTGTGCCGCTGCCCTTTGTCGGCGTCGATACGTTGCGGGTCCGCGAGCACACGGCCGACTACTACAACTGCATGCAGCGCCTGGACGTGATGGTCGGACTGCTTATGGAGGCCCTGCGCACCCACGGGAAGGACGACAACACGCTGGTGATCTTCACGACCGACCATGGTGCACAGTTCTCCCGTGGGAAATGCTCCTGCTACGAAGGAGGGCTCAGGATCCCGATGATTGCACGTTGGCCTGGCCGGATACCCGAAGGCCGGGTTGTCGATGCGTTCGTCTCTCAGATCGACGTACTGCCAACGATCATGTCCGCAGTAGGCGAGGGAGTCCCGTCGCATGTCGCGGGGGCTTCGCTTCTGCCCTTGGCCAGTGACGAGTCGGTACCTTGGCGTCGTCGCGTTTACGCGGAGTGGACGAGTTGCCATTCGCCCATCTACTACCCGCAACGGTCGATTCGCAACGAGAGACACAAGCTGATCGTCACCTATCGGTCTGACCGTCCCAATCCCTGCGCCCAGATCAATGCCGGAACCGCCACGTTCCAGAAGCACGTGGCTCCGGGGACACTGCCGGACGAGGTGCTGGGTGCCACAGAACGTGTTCGGCGAACGTATGCCATCTACAACGACCCGCCGCCCGAGGAGCTGTACGACCTGCACGAGGATCCCTGGGAATTCAACAACCTAGCGGATGATCCGTCCTATGAGGATGTTAGGAACAAGCTGCGGCAGGAGCTGGTGGAATGGCAGACGCAAACGGGCGACCTCGTGCGTGACCCGTCGGTGCTGGCGCGGCTGAACGCGGAGCACGATGAGATCACGCAGCGTTACTACAGCATTGGCGAAAGGGTCCCGGAGGGGTTCGTCTGGCCCTACTGGGACTACTTGGGCGCTGAGAGTGTCGCGCAAAGGGACCTCTGACCCGAGCGGGGAGCAGAGGGGCACGGCGCATGTGAACAGCACTCCGATGAGGATGCCAGGGCCCATCCGGTCCGTTCTCATGCGGGCCTCCGCTGGATTCCGTTTGCTGAATGGAATCCACGGCGATAGGGGGAACCGTCCAGTAACCACGATAAACTCGCCGGAATGCCAGCATGGCGTCAACGGTCAGCCACCATGCCATCACGCCGGTTCACCTCGCCGGGCTGACCCTTCCGGCAATGCTCAGCGGGACCGGTCGCCCGTGGCGGAACCCAGAATCCGCCG
>JABGQJ010000520.1 GCA_018648945.1 Victivallales bacterium | reverse complement strand
TCCAGGACGGCAAGGATCTACTCCTGGAGAAGTGGGCACACGAAGCCACCGTCGATGGCACGCACCCGACCGACCTTGGCTTCATCATGATGGCTGACGCCCTGGCGCCGGTCATTGCGCGCATTCTCCGGGAGTAGGGGGACTGGGGACGCAGTCACCAATGGGTGTGCCCCATGTAGGGGCCGTTAGGCGATCCCTACGCAACCCCGCTTGGGGTTGGGGAGCGTGATGCAGTTGGAAGCCTGGGGACGGGTGCCGGCTATTCCCCCCGGAAGATGGAACGGACCATCCGGTAGGCGAGTTTGGGGCGGCGGTACTCGTCCAGCGTGCCCTTGTTATTGAAGGCGCGGGGGCGCATGAGGGCGCGGGCGCTGGCGTAGGTGCGGCAGTCGCAGAACTGCCAGAGTGCCACGCCCGCAATGGCGTCGTTGGCCACGACCTCTTCGCAGACCACCCGCAGGTACTCCTCCTGGTATTCCTCGGACCAGTGGGCGCGCAGGGGATCACGCCAGCCGTAGATGGCCCCGGCACCAATCTCGGTCACTAGGAATGGCTTGTCGCCAAGTCCACGTTCGGCGAGGGAGGCCCGGATCCGGTCGAGCGTGGGCACGATCTCGGCCGACGGGGCCACCAGTTCGCGGTCGGCGGCGTACCAGCCTGGGTAGCAGTTGATGCTGACCACATCGACCAGGTCGAGGTTGAGATCGTCAAGGGGATGGTTGCTGGCATAGGTCACCAAACGGGTGTTGTCAAAGGCGCGAAGGGTGCCTGCGAGCTTCTCGTAGAGTTTGCGCGACTCGGGCGCGTTGCTCGCACCCTCGTTGAGGAATCCCCACATGACGATGGCGGGATGGTTGTAGCTCTTGCGGACCATCTCCTGGGTCTGGATGATCTGGAGGTCCTGGAAGGCGGGGTCGGTAAAATGCTCGACCTTCTGACCCCAGCCCATGCTCTCCTCGAAGACGATCATCCCATACTCGTCGCATAGATCCAGGAAGCGGGGGTCCTGCGGGTAGTGACTGCCACGGACGAAGTTGCAGCCCAGGTCCCGCAGGAGTTGCAGATCCTGGACCAGTTGGTCGAGGGGCAGGGCTGGTCCGTACTGCGGATGGGCCTCGTGCCGGCAGTAGCCGAGCAGCTTGACCGGTTCCCCGTTGATCGTGACGGCACCATCCTTGATCCCGACCGTACGCAGGCCGAAGCGTTCGGTGATGGCGTCCTTGCCGACACGCAACTCCAGCGTGTGCAGGGCGGGGGCTTGGGGCGTCCAGGGAGTGGGCTCGGGGATCACTAGATCCAAGACCGCCGTGCCGCGGTCCACAGCGAGTTCCAGCATGGCAAACGCGCCGCCATCGATGGCCACCCGCCCCCGGATGGTGTCGGAGAATTCCTCGTGGAAGCGGACGGCGGCCTGGATGCGTCCTGCCGCCAGGTCGGTGGTGACGATCTCCACTCGGTCCAGCGCGTATTCGGGCAGTTCGTGCCAGTAGACGGAGCGGAAGATGCCACCATAGGCGTAGAAGTCGAAGAACTGCTCCAGCAGCGGCATGCGCTCGCGGTCGAACCGATTGTCGCTGACCACGAGGACCTCGCGGGTGGAGAAATCGGCCGCCGGGATGCTGATCCCGATCTGGGAGTAGGGCAGTGTGGGCTCGCAGATGGGCTGCCCATCCACGTAGATCCGTGCCCACATGCCAAGGGCCCCGATCGAGAGCAGTCCGGGCGTGTCCGGCGCCACGCGCAAGGTGGTGCGGTAGACGGCTGTGCCGCGCCTACCTGCGTAGGCTGGGGTCGCGTCGAAGCAGCCGGGCACCGGCATCCGTTCGGTGAATTCGACCCCCCGTACATCCAGGGCATCCAGATCGATATCGTCGCCCAAGTAGGCGAAATCCCAGAGTCCATCCAGACAATGGACCTGGCGCGCGGGAAAGTGGGGGAAAGCCATCATCGCATGTACTCCTGGGACTATTCGACGGCTACCACCGGCGGAATGGCCGGTGGTTGCCAGATGGTGCCGTCGAGAATTGGCGCATACCGTTCGCTCAGCTCCGGCAGACTCAAGGCGGCAAAGACATCCCGCCAACGTTGGCGCTGGTTCTCATCCACCAACATGGGGATGAACCCGAGGCGCAGATACGTCTTCACGGCAGGCAGGCGGAAATCGTCGGTCGAGAGCGTGCCTCTGGCCAGCCCTTCCTCGCGAAACCGATGCAGTGCCGCCAGGCTGGCGAGCCCGCCGAGCCGTCGGCCCGCGTGTCCGGGAAGGACACCGACGTAGTGGAGCGTGCCACAGTCCGGCATCAGGTCCGGCGGAAGAAGGTACGCCGCCGCCGTTGCCACCGCCTCGTCACCGCAGCAGACGAAGAAGACTCGCTCGGGTAGGAAACACCCCGGATTCAGCATGGAATTGGCGAAACTGATCTGCCCCGGGTCGCGCCCGAAGCTGATGCCGATGACCTTTTCCCAGGCCGCCTCGTCGCCGGGCTCGAAGGTCCGCAGTCTGTAGCCATCCGGTAATTCTACCGGAGCGAGATCGTCGAAATGGGCTCGGAACATGCGCAATTGCGGCTGCATTACTGAGATCCTCCAATCACAACCAATTCGCTTTCACTGCCGTGAATGGGATCGCCGACCAGGCGAATCCGCACCTCGTTGCCGATGGTCTCCACCTGGGCCAGACGAGCCCCACTGCCTGCGAGAGAGAGACTGGCAGGGCTGTTGCCGCTCCAGACGATCTCCTGGGTGCCGTACACCCGAAGGCGCAGAGCAACGATCGAACCATACCTGGCCATGCCGAGGAGATCACACGTGCCCGGCTCCAACAGCCGGCCGGCCGCCGACTCCGGGCCAAGGCGGAATGTCCCGGTCCGCCCATCGCGCGGGAGCAAGGCTGTGAAGCCCCAGTCCCCGCGTCGCCAGCTGGCCAGGACGTCGCAGTCTGCCGACAGGGCCACTGCGGCCGCCGCATGCTTCACGACCACCGGCAGGATCAACCCCAGATCCCAGGCCTTGGCGGGGATCCCGGCGAGATCCAGCTGCCACTGGTCGTCCTCTTCACAGAGCGTGGCGAAGCGCCAGTGGAACCACTGCGAAACGGTCTCCGGCATGGTGCGTGCGAGCATGACTTCAGGGTCGGCACGAAGGCTGGCCAGGTAGTCCACCCAACGGGCCACTGCCGTCCCGTTCTCGGTCGGGTCGGGACGCAGGAGATTGGGCCAGTGGATGCCGCAGATGCTATTTGGGGTCGGCACCGCCGGAACGGTGTCGTAGAGCTTGTAGGAGATGCCGGAGTTGCCCCGGTCGAGGACCAGGAGGTCGTGATCGAAGCCGCCATCTTCGGCCAGCAAGTCAGCCTGCACAAAGGTGCAGGAGGAGTAGGGTGTCGAGGCATAGCGCACGCCCTGCCTGGCCATGAAGGCACCGGTCGACTCTGCGTCGTCCTCGTCCCAGAGGTAGCGGAATGCACAGGGGACGAAGCTGACGGGTAGACGCGTCGCGCCGCCCTTTCCCCCCAGCCCGTTCTGGCGCATGAGTCGGCGGAAGCACTCCGCATGCCCCGCCAACACGCCGGGGGACCAACGGTCCTCCGCCCCGGCTCCGAGCCACTCGGCCCGGGTGCGTTGGCCATTCTCCCAGTGTTCGTGCCCCACGCCATGGAGGGCGAACTCGAAGTGCGCACCGTTCCCGCGGATCACCGCGACGGTCTCGTCCAGCCACGGCCCGAGCCGTTCGCGATTGTCCCAACTCCGGCCCTCGAAGGTGGCAGTCGGGTAATCGGCACAGGCGTTGCGCCGGTCCCATTCGCAGAGCACCATGGCGCACTGCGGGCGAATCCCCAGAGCCGCACCCAACTCCGCCACCGCCGCGTAATCCGCCGGTCCGAGCAGGCGGTCCACGCCGGCTCGGAACGGGCCGCCGTCGGCAGACACATCCCAGCCCTCGCGCCAGCCCACGTCATCGATCACCAACTGGATGGGGCGGGGGACGGTGCACGCGCCACTCATGGCTTGCCCCGGGCGCAGGTACATGGCACGCAACGCACCGGCTGTGGCACTGGTTGTTTGTTCCCGTTCTCATCCACGCAGACAAAGGTGATCTGCGTCTCGAACACCGGGTACTCCTCGAACGCCCCCGACTCCTGGGCGTACACATCCACTCGGTATTGCACGCTGGTCGTGCCGATGGCCTGCCGCTGCACGGCAAAGCGCAGCATGGATCCCACCTTCACCCCTTGGCTGAACACCACCTTGTCCATGGCCCGTGTCACCAAGCGGGTGCCGGGCAGTTCCCGGGTCGCAGCCAGCCAGGCATACTGGTCCACCCAGAGCAGCAAGTGGCCACCGAAGAGATTGCCGAAGTGATTCAGATGCTCCGGCCTGACGGTCGTGAAGAGATCCATGGGGAGACTCCGGGTTGCGCTCCCGGAACCATAGCCTGCCCCTGTCGCTTCGCGAGCCCGGTCTGACCAGGGGGCCGGGTTGGTTCCCAGTTCACGTCAGGCGGTCGCAGTGGGTGGCTGGGATGGCGAGCACACCACTTGGTTGCGGCCCTGCTCCTTGGCCAGGTACAGGGCGGCGTCCGCGCGCCGGATCAACTGCTCGAGGTCACTGTCAAACTCCCCTTCAGTACTCGCGACGCCGAGGCTGATGGTGACAACGTCTGCGGTCGGCGACTGCCCGTGAGGAGCTCCGAGGGCCTGGATGTTCTGGCGGATTGTCTCGGCGACCAGGGCGGCACCGGCATCCCCCGTCTGGGGCAAGATGACGACGAACTCCTCGCCCCCGTATCTTGCGCAGAAATCACCGGGGCGTCGAAGCGCCCTGCGGATCGCGTCGGCTACGCGCTTGAGGCATTCATCCCCCGCCTGGTGCCCATGGTTGTCGTTGTAGAGCTTGAAATGGTCGATGTCGCCGAGGATGACCGACAGGGGGGAGTGGTCCCGGCGGCTGCGCCCGAGTTCGCTGACGACGCGATCCATGAAGGCGCGTCGGTTCGGGATTCCCGTGAGGGCGTCGATCACGCTCCGCTTTCTGGCTGTCTCGTAGGCCCGGTTCAGCCGCCCACCGAAGAAGAGGATCCCCAGCACACCAAGGATGCCGATCCCCGTGTGTCCCGTGCTCATCGCGAGCAGGGGGACGCGCGCAACGAAGGGGATGGTCACACTGATTCCGCCGCGGACATCCCCCAACTTGTAGCCCTGCTTGGCATGGCAGCGGAGGCACGCTTGGGTGGTGTCGAGGGGGGCCATGTAGAAGAAGGTGTCTTGCTGCCCCTCCCGGATGTCCTTGCCGACCTCGGGCGTGCCGGACTCGAACAGTCTGAGCGCGGCTTCCTCCCGTGGCGTCGCCTTGTTGGCGGGACGGATCGGGTTCAGGCTCGTGATGCGGAACCTGACTCCCTCCTTCTCGTTGGCGATCTCGCCAATCTGCCGGGTCATAAACGCAGGGTTGACCTTGGTGAGCACGAGGTCGTCGCTGATCCGGATGTCTCGCAGTGGGTCGTCCAGGTATGGATTCGGTTGCGTTTCCTTGGCGACGGGCACGTAGACTCCGCCATGTCGCGCGTTCCAGGTCCGTTCCGTCACCAGCTGACTGAAGAACGTCCGCGCCGTTTGCAGGGCAATACTCCGCCGCTCCCGGATTGTCCCCTGGTAGTGCCACGTGAATGAGCCG
>JABGQJ010000052.1 GCA_018648945.1 Victivallales bacterium | reverse complement strand
GATCAAGAACGGCTTGTTGAAGACGAAGGTCTTTGGCGGCCCGGCCCCGCCTGATGCCCAACCCTCCGATTTGAGGACCGCGCCGCGCTCGTCGAGGCGGAAGCGGATGCTCTGCAGCGCAGTTATCGCCACTTGGTCAAGCTTCCCGTTTGCCGTCTTGAGTTTGAGGCCTTGGAGTTCTCCGTAGTTCTTGAACAGCTCGAAGTCGAGGATAGGGACAAGGAAATCCTCCTCACTCCGCAGCAGCGAGGGCTTGCCTGCAGCGATTCGCTGCCCCACCATCTTGATCGTTCTGGCGAGCGATTCCCTTGGAGCGACCTTCGCCAGAATGAGCCGGTCCTCCTTCGCCTTGGTCTTGAGCTCGACGATCAGGTCGTCGTTATTGCGGTAATCCCAGACTGTCACCTGTGACGCCTTCCTCTTCTCGCCCGGGTCCATCCCTTCGGGGTAAGAGATGACACCGAAACAGTCCACCGACTTCCCGGCGAACGACAGCGCCCTCGGGAACCGGCGGAAGGCCCATCTGAAGGGGAGGTCCTTGAACAGATATGCATAGGCCACCCACGCCTGCTTGGGAAGGGAGTTCAGCAGGGCAGGGTCTGCCTGGCCGTGGAACTTGCGAGTCAACTCCTGGCGTATCCTGTGGTAGATCCCATCCTCTGCAAAGCCGGCCATGGCGACATAGCTGGCCTGGTCGAGATCCCTCTTGGCTGCTCGCTTCCGGTTGAGGATGGGAACCATGGCGGGGGCATTCTCCATCTTGATCGGTCCCCCGGTGAGGTCGCACAACTCGTCCCAGGCGAGCTGAAAGGTGCTGCACCAGACCAGATTCTCTCCCGGCACAATCTCTTGCTCCAGATGGGGCGCGACGGTGGTCTTCTTGATGTCCCTGTCCCATCCCCGGACTAGCGGCTGCCCTGATCGCTGGGCATGCGTTGGCGGTTGCGTCTCGCCGCCTAGCGTAATGAGGGGGAATAGCGCGATCCCAATGCCGACGATCCACAGCAGCCTTGCTCTCATCCCATCTGCCTCCGAGCTTGCGTTTGTCAGTCCCCGGCCTGATTCTGGCTTCCAGATGCAGAGGATCGGGGCCGAACCGGCCTTCCTAACCGTATCCCCGTCCGTCCCAGGGATCAAGTGTGGGAGTGCCCGCCGGGCCTACTTGGTTGAGCCGTTGTCGTGTATAGTACGGCGTGGTTCGACGAGAACACTGCTCTGCCGGAGATGCCCGATGGTTCTGCGTCCCCTCGCCGTTGCTTCCTTCCTAGGGCTTGCCATGCTCTGCGCTGCCGCGCCCGAGAATCCGGCCATGCCGAAGAAGATGTGCTGGGCGCATTTCTGTGGCTGGGGGTTCAACGTGCGGACCACGTACGATGAGCCGGATGGCTTCTATCGGCTCTACGACCGAACGGGGCTGGGGGCTGAGGTGGGCACAGACTTGGGGGTGACATCGAGTCGGCGCCGGCAGATCCAGGAGGCCCTGCGCTACGGGATCGATGGGTTCTGTGTGGACATTCCGCGACTGGATGGGTACGGCTCGCTGGCCTCTCTCTACCGGGGAGCCGAGGGGCTGCCCTTCAAGATTGCGCTTTGTGTGGATGGCTGGCGTGGTTCCATCGACGAGGTCGTCGAGGCCCTGGCCACGTTCCTGACAAAATGGGGGGCGCATCCCAACAACTACTTCATCGACGGCCGCCCGGTCATCTTCATCTACAAGCACTCGCGCACGGTGGCGGAGTGCAAGACCATTCTCGACCGCCTGGCGGAGAAGGGCCTGCGCGCCTACTGGCTCGTGCAACCGGGGCGGGAAACCGGGCTGTGGGAGAATGCCGAGGCCGTGCGGGCGCAGCTGGAGGTCTTTGACGGGCTCTATGACTTCGGGATCAACGGCTTCACGCAGAGGAAGATGAAGACGCGCCTGAGCAACGGCCGCAAGGCCTTGCAGGCAACCAAGCCGCAGGGGATCCTCTGCGCGGGGATCAGCCAGGGGTACATCGGTCCGCACAATGGGTTCTATCGTCCGTATTTCGGCACGGGCACGCTGCGTGACAACTGGTCGGCGGCGCTGGCGACCGGGGCGGACTGGGTCTGCCTCTGCACCTGGAACGACTACAACGAGACAACCCAGTTCGAGCCCGCCGTCTGGAGTCGGGACGTGATGCTGAAGCTGAACCGCGAGTACCTGCGGCAATGGCGCGCCGAACCCAGCCCGAATCGACCGCCGCAGGTGTTCGTCTCCTACAAGGAGGAAGTGACGCTGGGCGACGATTGGCTGCTCGAGGTCACGAGCCTGCCCTACAGCACGCCCGAGGCAACGTGCCGAATCCGCCTGCTGGATTTCGCGGGCAAGGTGGTACGCGAGTTCGAGCCGATGGCGCTGCCCAAGGGCCACATCGAGGCCCAGACGCTTCGTCTGGACGCGCCCGGTTTCGACGAGCCACGGGAGCTGCGTGTGCAGGCTGTGGTCGGCGAGGCGGAATGGCAAGAGTTGTACCCATTGGTCATTCGCCCCGGTGGCATGCGGGCGTGGCGGACCGTGCGCTTTGATCTCGGCGACATGATCCCCGCCACCACGCTGAGTGCGAAGGAGACCCCGGCAGGTACGAAACTCACGGCGAGATTCCGCAGCTGGTCGTGGTGGGGGCGCGCGGAGCTCCTGCGCAATGGCGAGGAGATCGCCAGCCAGGAGATCTCCAAGTTCGGACCGGTGACGACCAGCATTTCCTTTGTGGTCAAGCCCGAGGACCGGCGGCGGGCGCGGGATCTGTTTGTGGTGCGACTGACCCGCCACGACCGGCGCTTCACCTACACGCCGCCGATCGCGCTGGGCGCCTACGGCAAGCGGAGCGTGTCGCTGCCCGTTCTGATCCGCGGCACCGATTTCGACGAGGGTTGGGGCAAACCCAACTGGCGCTCGCCCTGGCGGCTGGCCGAGGCCAAGATCCGGCGATTTGCCGTGCCCGAGCAGGAATTCTGGCGGGTGATTCTGCACATGAATCGCGATTCCGGCGACGAGTGCGAGGATCGCGGCGACTGGCAGGTCCGGGCGCGACGCGGCGTGGCCAGTCGGTATGGTAAGGTTGATGCCAAGCTGCAACCGGCCTGGGTGGCCGAGGCGGGCCGCGTGTTCCTGCGCTTCGACGGCGAGAATGACAACGTGACCTTCCCCTTCCGGACCCTCCCGCCGGGCGCCCTGACCGCCGAGTTCCGCGTGCGCCCGGCCAAGGCTGGCCCTGGTACGCTGTTCTCCGACCAGAACGGGGGGCTGGACGTGCGCCTGGACGAACGGGGCCACGTGGTTGTTCAGCGGAGCAAGACCCGACTTGTGACTGAAACGCCTCTCACGCCCGGCGCCTGGCACCATCTTGCCGTGGTCTACGACTACCGGCAGCTCATTGCGTATGTAGATGGCAAGCCGGTTGGCCAGACAGAGGCGCCGGGCTCGCTGCGCGGCATCAACTCCCGGCCCGCCCTTGGGGCGCTGTCCCGCGAAGGGCGGCCACTGACCGACCATTTCGCCGGCGATCTGGCCGGGTTTGCGCTCACCGCGCGCTCCCTGCCGCCCAATGGATTCGAGCTGGCCACCAAGAAAAGGTAGAACACAATGCGTTCCCAACTTGCTGGATTGGCTCTGTTCGTGGCTATGGCAACCAACGCCGCAGGCCTGGCCAAGGTGGTCCCCGAGCCCCTCGCCGGGCCGGTCTTCAACCCCCGCATGGGGCTCTATCTCCAGTACCCGCCCTCGTGGTTGGCGGAGGATCATTGGATGCTGGAGTTGGCCAACGTCGCCTACCGGCGGGTTGACTGGGCGGACCTGAATCCCGAGCCGGGCGTGTACGCCTTTGAGGAGGTCCTGGGGCCCGACTTCGAGGAATGGGTGGTGAAGCGCGGTCTGCGGGTGGCGTTCCGCGTGATGTGCCAGAACATGCATTCCAACAAGGACTATGTGACGCCGAAGTGGGTCTTCGAGGCAGGCGTGCCCGGGGTGAAGCACAAGGCCCTGAAGGGGCAGATGCAGACCAACCCCGTCTTCTGGCATTCGCGCTACCTGGAACTGCAGGGCGAGTTCGTGAAGGTCTTGGGGGCGTACCTGGACGGCAAGCCGGGCATGGAGTTCATGGACATCGGCAGCATCGGCGAGTGGGGGGAGATGCACCTGGCGCGCTGGACGCCCGAGCAGTTGGCCAGCACGGGGCACAGCCACACCGCCTACGTGACCGCCTACCGGCGGATGATCGATGCCTATGCCCGGGCCTTTCCGAACACCATGGTTTTCCTGAATGTCGGCGGGCCGAACAACCAGACGATCAACGACTACGCTGCCCTCCGTGGCCTTCACTTCCGCCAGGACGGGCTGAAGCCCGGCGGGGCCAGCTATGACTGCGGCGAATGGCTCTACAAGCCCTACTCCCAGCGCGGCGTGCTCTGCAACTTCGAGTTCCATGCCAGCTACCAGGGCATGGTGGAGAAGAAGTGGGACCTCACCGAGACCATCGATGCCGCCCTGGACACGCCGATCAGCTATCTGAACACCAATCTCGGCACCTTCGGCAAGGAGACTCCTCAGATCGTGCAGGAGCAACTGCGGCGGGCTGCCATGAAGGTGGGCTATCGGCTGTCCCCCGTGGAGATTCGGCACACACCGTATCTCCCGTTTTCAGGGCAGCGCAAGGGACGCTTCATCGTGCGTAGCACGTGGCGCAACGAGGGGTTGGCCGCACCGACCCAGAGCCTGGCGGTTCAGTGGATCCTGCGGGACCAGAACGGACACGTGGTCAGCACGGCGCTGGTCTATCCCGAGGTCCCCGCCACGGCCTGGTGGCCGGGAACGGACTATGTCGTGAACGGAATGCTGGCCATCCCTGCTGGCGCTCGGCGGGGACGCTATCGATTGGCGGTCACCATGTTGGACCCAGAGGCCAAGCAGACCATCAACCTGGCCATCAAGGGGGAGCAGGACGACGGCTCGTATGCCATAGCCGAACTGGAAGCCAAGCAACGCGCGGTTCCGGCCGAGAGCGTCCTCTACCACGAGTCCTTCGAGGAGGGCGCGGGGGGTTGGGGACCGTCTGTGGAGGGAATCGAGGTGGCGGTGGCGAATGACGCAGCCAAGGAAGGCAAGCAGTCCCTGCGCATCTTCGGCGCCAAGGGGCCGGGCTGGAACTACGCCGTTGCCGCTGTTCCCGAAGGGGTTCCCGCGTTTTCGCTCTGTCGGTTGACCGCTTGGGTGAAGGTGGACAAGGTGAACCCCCTGAAGCGGGCGCCCTACATGAAGCTCGGGATCAACGACGCCGAGGACACGTGGATCACCAATGCCAACACGAACCGGTATGACACCACGGCGCTGGGCACCTGGCAGAAGCTGACTGCCTTGGCCGAACTCCCCGCCGATGCGGCCCGCGCCGTCGTGGCCGTGGAAACGGGTGATATGGCGAATCCCGTCACCATCGATCTGAGAGTCGATGATGTTCGCCTTGAGATTCTGGAACAACCATGACCCGAACCCTACTCTTCCTCACTCTCATATCCGCTGCCTGTCTGCTGCCCGCCGCAGAGGTGACCCTGGACGCCTGCCGTTCCGCCGCCAATTGGCGGTTCACTCCTGGCGGGGAGTTCCCCGGTGCCAAGGGGCGTGTTTCCCAGGCGCAGGCCGGGGTGGCACTGGCCTACGATTTCTCCGGCGGCGGAGTCTATGTGGCCACGATATACCAACGGGCCTTCCCGCCTGGCGTGGCGGCACTGTCGGTGGACTGTCACAGCGAGCAGCAGGCACGGGTGCAACTGCGGGTAGTGGGTGCTTCCGGACGCACCTTTCAGAGCCGTCACACGGCCATCAAGGCTGGTATGTCACAGACAGTGACCGTGCCCATCGCGGGGCCCTGGCAAAGTGCCTGGGGCGGCACGAAAGCAGCGACCCCGCAGGAGCCCCTTCGCGCAGTGTGGGCTATGGTCTCCAAGACCAACGAGTCTCCCAAACAGGGGGTGTTGATCGTGCAGGAACTCAGAGCCACCACCAAGAACGATGCCCCCGCCAGTGCCTTGCTGCCCTTGCCTGCCACCCAGGCGACCCTCGCCGGCTGGCGGATGCAGGTGGAGAGTGTGTCGCAGTGGAACAACCCGACGCTGACCTTCACTGCCACATGCGTGGACGGGCAGGCTGGTTGGTTGGCCATCGAGTTCCCGAGTGCCACTCGCAACCCCGTGCGACGGTACCGGCTGGTCCCCGAAGACAGTCCCTTCCAGCTGTCGTACCCCTTGCCCCTACCGGCAGGCGGCAACCCGCGCAACCGCTATCCCCTGCGCCTGAGTTTCGCCGGTGATGGCGGGCAGGTGGGGAGTATGCGCCTGACCGTCTCCGGCCGTGAAGCGGAAGGCGTCAACTTCGGTGATCCCAGATCCAGCCGGCAGATCGTCAGTTCGCCCTTCGGTACATGCGTCCACTTCTCCTTTGGCACGAGCGGCGCATTCAAGGGATGGGCGAAGGTGGACCGGTTGCTGGACGAGGTCGAGGCGTGTGGACTGAAGTGGATTCGGGACGGCTGTCGGGTGGAGAAGACCAATGACGGCTGCCGCGTGCGCCCCTATGACCTGGGCTGGATCCGCAAGGCCAAGGAGCGGGGCATCCGCACGATTCTGATCATCCACACCAGCGCCGACCAGCCCATCGAGGAGTTTCTCCAGCACGTGGAGGCCGTGGTCCGGGACACGCGAGACCTAGACGTGGTCTACGAACTGGGCAATGAACCCAACAACTTCGGCAACTGGCGCAAGACGCACGGTGGTCCCTGGAACGGCAAGGAGAAGGACAATTCCACCTCGCCATGGGTCAAAGCCCACCTGGCTTACACCAATGCCGCCGCCGGGAAGATCAAGGAACTGTTCCCTGCCGCCACCGTGATCGGTCTGGGAGCCGTGCCGCCGACGAACTTCCGGTACCTCGATCTTGGGGTGAGCAAGGCGCTGGACGGCGTGGTGGACCATCCCTACACCTACTCTCTGCCCCCCGAACGTGTGCCCTTCTCGTTGGCCCACAAAGAGCGCGATGGCGTGGCCGTGGGCGATGCCGAAGGCAGTTTCGTGGGGCTGGTTCGTTCCTACCACGAGAAGTTCCGACAGACCGGTCAGCCCCGTAGCCTATGGGTAACCGAATTCGGCTTCACCACCTTCTGGTTTGACGGCAGGAACGAGAAGGGGCTTTACGCCGGGTTCAGCGAACAGGCCCAGGCCACCTACTTGGCCCGACGCTTCCTGCAAAGCCTCGCCCTGCCCATCGAGGCAAGCTGCCAATACGACTTGCTGGACGACTACGGCTCCACCCCCGCCAGCGCGGAGGCGAACTTCGGCCTGCTTCGCGCCGACTACAGCCGCAAGCCCTCCTTCCTGGCCGTGCAACGGATGAACGCGCTTTTTGCCGGTGCGGCCCTGGATCCGGCACTGGAACTCGGGATTGTCGCCCAGCCCCTGCACCGTAGCGTGCGCCAGAAAGAACTGGTCCGTGACTGGGATGGTACCCGGATCGACAGCTCGAACGATGTGGTTGCCTATGGCTTTGCCCATCCCGGCCAAGCCGACCGGCGGCTGCTGGCTGTGTGGAACGAACAGGCCGTCTCGAACCAGTTCAACAATCGGGTGACGACGCTCGAACTCAAAGGCTGGCAGGAGTTCTCCGCGCCGCCGGTTGCCGTCAACATCCTGACCGGGGAGAGCTTTGATGTGAAGCTGGATCGGGTCGAGGGGGGTGTCCGCCTTGTCGATCTCTCGGTTGGGCAAGCCCCACTCGCGATCTGGCTGTTCCAGGGCGAGTGAGCCACAGCGGAATGCGCTGTGGTCACTCGGCGAGGCGGAGCAAGCCCAGATGCTGCCCGGCGCGACCCAGGTAGGTGCGCCGGGCCCCGGTGCACGTTTTCCTCCCCGGACCATCCACCCGTCGGGCCACCGTTGCCGGGCGCTGAGGAGGCGAGGGTGGGTTTGTGCAGAGACCTGAGGTCAGTTGCCCTTGTAGGCCCACTCGATCAGGTTCTTGACCAGGGCATTGCGTGCCTCCGCCACCTTGCAGCCGGTGACAACCACGATGACCACGCGACCATCCCGTTCGCAGGTGGCGGCCATGCACCACCCGGCCGCGTTGGTGAAGCCGGTCTTCATGCCATTGACGCCGCGCACGTTGCCGAGGAGCTTGTTGGTGGTTGTCAGCATGGTCGGTTCGTCCCCCTTCTTCTCGCGGAAGTCGCTGGTCAGCGTCTCTCTTGTCGTCTGGCTCCACTTGAGGACTTGCGGGTACTCAAGCAGGCTGCCGGCGAGGTAGCTGAGTTCGCGGGCGCACCCCTTGTTCTCCTTCTTCTCATTTCCCTCCGGCAGGCCATTGGCGTTGTGGAAGGTGAAGTGGGTGAGTCCCAGTTGGTGCGCCCGGCTATTCATGCGATCGACAAAGGTCTGGTGGTCGCCTCCGCCCAGGAATTGGCCCAGAAGGTAGGCTGCGTCGTTGGCGCTGAAAACGAGCGTGCACTTGAGCAGTTGATCGATCGTGAATGACCCGTCCCGCGGGTCCAGCCAGACCTGGCGTCCGCCGACTTTGCTGGCCTGCTTGGTGACTCTGACCGGCGTCTGGAGGGTCATCTCCTGGTCCTGCTCCAGGGATTCCATGAGCAGCAGGACCGTCATCATCTTGGTCAGGCTGGCGATGGGGTAGGCGGTCGTGTCCTGCTTCTCCCAAAGCACGCTGCGGGAGGTCCAGTCCACCGCGATGCCGCCCCGGCATGTCTTGCTGGCTGTTTCCAGGGCAGTCGGCAGCGGCGACAGGGCGTCGGTGTAGAAGCCGGGTCCGTAGTGCTGGGAGGGACTGGTGTCTCCCGATCCCGATTCGTCCTCCGTCTCGTCGCCGTCAGGTCCCTCGACCACTTGTTCGGTGACATCGCCGCCTTTGGCGTCGGGATCAGGCCGACACGGGCCGAACAGGAAGCCAAGGACCACGAGGTGGATGAGGATGATGGCACTCAGAATACCGAACTTCACTTGGGCTTCTCCGCTGATTGGCCGGGACGGCGAGAGGACTGGCGCCCTCTTCGAGCAGGTCGTCTACGTTCCGTTCCCCTGGACTTCGGTTTTGGGCGTGGCCAGTCGTCGAGGGGGGCCAAGTCCTCCCCCCGGGCAGCGAGCCAGAGCGAGAACAGTTCGTGCCCATATCGGTACTCGGGATGGCGCAGGATGCGCCCTCGCTTCTGGCCGTCGTCGATGCGCGGTACAAGCATGCAGATATCGCGGGTGCGGGCAGAGAGGAAGCGGGAGACGGGGAAGGGGTCCATGAACTCGTGCACGAGCTTGCGGCAAACATGCTCCAGGCCCGGCTGGTGCAGCCACAGGTCGTCCCGTCCACCATCGCCCAGGGCGGCAGCAATGGGCGCGAAGATCAGGGTCGAGAGCAGGAGCGCCTTTGAATTCGGGTAGTCGCGTCTGCTCAGACGCTGTCCGCGCTCGGCCAGCAGATCCCGAAGAAGCTGCCCTGCTGTCTTTTCCCAGATGGCATCGAGATTCGGCCAGAACCAGCGCAGAAAGCCATGCTCGCGGAATGCCGCCAGGATGCTCTCCGCCTTGGGGTGGTTGATGATCTTGAGTAGTTCCTCGAACAGGCGATTCTGGCTCGCCAAGCGAATGCTCTCGCCCTGTTTGGCGATGGCTTTCTGGAGCAGGGGGTGGAGGCTGAAGCCGAACTGGCCCACCAATTTCAGGGCGCGCAGCATGCGTACTGGATCTTCGGCCATGCGCATGGACGTCTCACCAATTGCCCGCGCGATCTTGCTCTCCAGATCCTGAACGCCGCCGACGAAATCGATGACGCCTCGGTCTCCCACCACATCGTAGTAGAGCGCATTGACCGTGAAATCGCGCCGCCGCGCATCCTCCTCGAGGGTGCCGTAGGCGTTGTCTCGCCAGAGCATGACGCCGTCGTCCTTCTCCCTGCCGGAACGTTCCTCTGTGGTGGGCTCGCGACGGAAGGTGCTCACCTCGTATACCTCGCCCCGGTCGTAGACATGGGCCAAGCGGAAGCGTCGCCCGATGATTCGGGAGCGCCGCCGACCGAAGACCCCGCGGATCTCCTCCGGCGAGGCGGAAGTGGCGATGTCGTAATCCTTGGGATTGACCCCAAGGAGAAGATCCCGCACGGCGCCGCCAACCAGATAGGCCTCGTGACCGTGGTCCACCAGTTCGGCAGCGATGCGGCGGACACTCGAGCGGATTTTGTCACGAATCGGCATATGTGAGAACGGCGCAGTATCTTAGAGCGGTGGTTCGGAGTCGAGACCGAGTTCGAGCTGTACCGGCGGGGGCGCCAGGGAGTCCCGGACCGGAGCGAACGATCTACGGTGCAGAGGGCAGGGGCCCAGACGGCGAAGAGCGTCAATGTGCTCCCGCGTACCGTAGCCCTTGTTACGCGCAAATCCATACCCAGGCCACGTCTCGGCTTGTTCGACCATGTACCGATCGCGCTCGACCTTCGCCACAATGCTGGCGGCGGCGATGCTGGCCGACCGGGAGTCGCCCTTGACAAGAAACTCCGCCGGGGTGGGCAAATGGGGGACCGCAAGCCCATCGACCAGGGCGAAGTCCGGCTCCACATCCAGAGCAGCCAACGCCATGCGCATGGCCTCGTGGGTTGCACGGAGGATGTTCAGTCGGTCCACCGCGACGGCGTCCAACACCCCGAGCCCCACATGGACTGCGGGATCGGCCAGGATGGCCTCCGAAAGGCGTTCTCGAACGCGTGCGGTGAGGACCTTGGAGTCCGCCACGGGCAGGGAGAAGCCGATGGGGAGGATGACTGCTGCCGCCATAACTGGCCCAGCCAACGGCCCCCTGCCCACCTCGTCCACACCCGCGACGCGGTTGAAACCACGCTCGCGGGCTGCCTTCTCGAAGGCGAAGAGATTGGTGGCGGAAGCCGTCAACGGTAGCCGTTTGGCGATTCTACTGGTAGCTGCGTTCTTTGACGCGGGCGGCCTTGCCGATCTGATTGCGCAGATAGTAGAGCTTGGCCCGGCGCACGCGACCATGGCGTACGACCTCGATGCTGGCCAGGCGGGGTGAGTGCAGGGGCAGCACGCGCTCGACGCCTTGGCCAAAGGCCACGCGGCGCAGGGTGAAGGTCTGGGCGATGCCCGCGCCGTTGCGGGCGATGACCGTGCCGCGGAAGGACTGGATGCGTTCCTTGCCGCCTTCCAGGATCTTCACTTCCACAAGCAGATCGTCCCCGATGTGGAACTCGGGGAGATCGGTCTTCATGTTCTCTGTGTGGATTTTCTCGAGCTTGTTCACGTCATGTCTCCAGTTCCGGGCGAAGCAGATCGGGGCGCCGGGCGGCGGTCCTGATAAGTTTCTGCTCCTGTTGCCACCGTTGAATATTCTGATGATTGCCGGATAGCAGCACCGCCGGGGGGGACATGTCGTTGTGGCGGGCTGGTCGCGTATACTGTGGATGTTCCAGCAGGTTTTCCTGTGCGAACGTCTCGTCTTCGGCGGAGGCGTCGTCCCCCAGTGCTCCGGGGAGCAAGCGGATGACGGCATCGGTCACCACCGTGGCCGCGATCGTTCCGTTGGTCAGCACATAGTCCCCGATGGAAATCTCCTCGTCGATTCGGGTTTGCCTGAGTCGTTCGTCCACACCTTCATAGTGCCCGCAGACCAGGATGAGATGCTGGTACTGGCGAGCGAGTCGTTCGGCGCTGCGTTGAGTGAAGCGTTCGCCCTGGGGCGTGAGCAGGATGACATGGGCTTCGGGAGAGAGCACACGGTCGATTGCCTGTTCGAAGAGATCTGCTTTGAGGACCATGCCCGCACCCCCTCCGTAGGGCGTGTCGTCCACGGTCCGGTGTCGATCAGAAGCGAATTCTCGTGGGTCGGTGCAGTGGATGCTGACGATCCCTCGGTCCTGTGCTCTGCCCAGAATCGATTCACTCAGCGGTCCTCTGCCAATCTCGGGGAACAGCGTGATCAGATCGACGCGCATGTCGCGGCTAGTCCGACACCTCGACCGAGACTTTTCTGCCAGCCTTGCCCGCTGCGCCTGCAGCCAGAGCCCGGATGGCGGAAATGGTCTTGCCGCTACGACCGATGATCTTGCCCATGTCGGACTTGGCGCAGGTGATGTTGATCGTCGTGTTGCGACCCTTGTCCACCGTTTGCAGCATCACATCGTCGGGGTTGTCGACCAGTGCCTTGGTGACGAAGCGGACGAAGTCTTCGAGGTCCGTCGTGCTGGCACAGGCTTCAGGATCCTGGGCGTCGCCCTGGCGCTTGGATACGGGCGGAGGGGTCGTCGGCGTCTCTGTCGATTCAGCCGAACGGTCCCCGCCACCGAGGAGGTTTTTGATAAAGGAGAACACCATGGGTCAGCTCATTCTTCGTTCGCGTCGGCGTCGGCGGCTGCCTCGACGGCTTCAGGCGCGGGTGTTTCGACGGGGGGGGCGGCGGCCTCGGGGGCGGGCGTGGGAACCTTGTCATGGCCGAGGGGCTTGCCGGCCCGCGCGCGGTTCATGATGGCCTGGACGGTTTCGCTGGGCTGGGCGCCCTGCGAGACCCAGTGGTCGGCCCGCTCGAGATCGATCTTCTCGGCTTTGGCGCGGGGATCATAGGTGCCGATGCACTCGATGAAGCGCCCGTCGCGTGGGCTGCGCCCGTCTGCGACGACGATGCGGTGGCAGGGAGCGTTGCGCTTGCCAGTTCTGCGGAGTCTGATTTTGACTGCCATACCTTGCTTTCCTTAGGCCAACGGCGAATGTTTGGACCCCGATCTGGTCGCATGCCTTCGCCGATGGGGCTTTCGCTAGTTCGGGGTCCGGGGGTCACTCTATACGTATTGCTATAACTGCGTGTGGGCAAAGACAATGCACTATTCCCGGTGGGGAGAGATGCCGATTTGCTCGCCCGAAAGCAGAAACGCAATATACCATCCGGCGGAACCCGCTCAAGTCGTTTGTGTTAAGAAAGCGAATATGGAGGGGTCGCGGGGCACGGGTTGCCGGACGGACGTTGGCAGGATAGTTTGGGTGCTTTGCGGTGCGCTTCTTCGGTCGGTCGGCCGCGCGCGCCGCCCCATTTATCCCGAAGGCTATGATGACGCACCGTTCTCCGAACTCCCAACCCGATCCCGTCCACTGCGAAGCACTTGTGCAAGATGCGGCATCCCTTGCCAAGGTGGTTGAGCAGTGTCTGGCTTGCCCTGCCGTGGCAGTGGATACCGAGTTTGTCTGGACCCGGACTTTCTACCCCAGGCTTGGCCTGATCCAGATCGGTGTGTCGCGCGAGGATGTCTGGTTGGTGGATACCGTGACTTTGCCCGATCTGGCCCCCTTGGGCCGGTTGCTGGCGGACGAGGCGGTCGTCAAGATCTTTCATGACCCGGAAATGGACCTGCCGATTCTCCTGCGGGCGAGCGGCGTGCAGGCCAGCAACGTCTTCGATACGCGGTTGGCCGCCGGTTTTGGCGGGTTGGCGGGGACGCTTTCCCTGGCGCGGCTGATCAGCGAGTTCTTTGGCGTGGATCTTCCCAAGACGCAGACCCGGACGGATTGGTGTCGGCGTCCCCTCACGCCCCATCAGTTGGCCTACGCCCTGGACGATGTGCGCTTCATGCCCGAGCTGCGCGAGGCCCTGATCGGCAAGGCGCATGAATGCGGGAACGAGCCTTGGATGCGGGAGGAGATGCTCCGCTGCAGCCGTCCGGAACAGGTGGCCCAGAGCGATCCCAACGAGATGTTCCGCACCATCAAGGGCATGGGGCGTCTGGCACCAGCCCAGCTTGCCGTTCTCCAGAAACTGGTGGCCTGGCGGGAACTGGCTGCTCGGCGCATGGATCTGCCGCGCCGCCGCGTACTTTCCGAGGAAGCGTGCATGAGGCTCGCCAAACGGCAGCCGCGTACCGGCAAGGCCGTGGCCGAGATGGAGTGCGTGGCCCGGCGGACGGCCCAGGAATGCCCGGACGAGGTGGCGGCGGCAATCGACGAGGGCCGCGCCGTACCCCAGGCGGAGTGGCCTCGTCTCCGTAGTTCTTCGCTCCCGCAGAAGGTGCTGAAGGAGCATGCGGATGCCATCCTCAACGCCGTGCGGGGAGCGGCCTCGGCTCGCGGGATCGACCCGGCGATCGTGACCTCCCGGAAGGGCGTGAACAGCTTGATCTTCGACCATCTCCGCAGCGAGGACGATGGGCATGCCTTGCGCACCGGCTGGCGGGCCGAATTGCTGAGTGGCGCTCTCGAGCCGCTGCTGAACGCGCTTCCCACCCGAGGATAGAAAGCCGCACCGCCGGGGATATGGTACCGAGTCAATTGCGGGAAGACCGCCTCGACGCCTTCCCCACTGGTGCCATAGACACGGAGACCCCGGATGATCAAGATCGGCGCTCAAATGTACACGGCGCGGGAGTTCTGCAAGACTCCCGCGGACATCGCCAAGAGTTGTGCCAAGGTCAAGGCCATGGGCTACGACGGCATTCAAGCTTCGGGGATGGGCGACATCGCTCCTGCCGAACTGAAGCGGATTCTCGACGGTGAAGGCCTCGCCTGCGCTGCCACCCACGCCCCCCTGAACCGGATGCGCGACGAGACCGAGGCGGTGATCGAGGAGCACGAGACGCTTGCCTGCTCCTACACGGCCATTGGCGGCTTCTTCCCCAAGGCCGAGGACTGGAGCCTTCCCCTGTGGGAAACGTTCGTCGCTGATTTCAATGCGGTCGCCGCCAAGTTCGCGGGCAGCAGCGTCTCCATCGGCTACCACAACCACAGCCATGAGTTGGCCCCCGCCGGTGGCATCCGTCCCATCGACCTGCTCATCGAGAAGCTCGATCCCTCCGTCTGGATGGAGATCGATACCTACTGGATCGCCCACGGTGGCAGCGATCCCGCCGCCTACATCGACAAGGTTGCGGGGCGCATCCCCTGCGTTCATTTCAAGGATCTCACCATCACCGCCAAGCGGGAACACAAGATGACCGAGATCGGTGATGGCAATCTGAACTGGCCTCGCATCTGCACGTCCGTCCGCAATGCCGGCGCCGAGTGGGTTCTGGTCGAGCGTGACTCCGGTGATCTCGATCCCTTTGACAGCCTGAAGCGCAGCGTGGAGAACATCCGCGGTGGCTTCGAGCTGTAGGCGCTTGCTCCAGTCCTTGCTCGCAACGGCGCGCGTTCCCCAAGGGAGCGCGCGCCGTTGCTGTGTCTGGGAGCAGTCTCTCGCCTGCCTCGCGCTTCGTGTCCGGGCCCGATCTTGGCAGGTTGCTCGCTTGCGCGCATCGGGTTGTGCGCCGGGGCATTGCGGGCTGAGATGCAGCGTCTATCTTGACAGCGTGTAGTCTCTGCCTCGACCGATGAAGCGTAGGAGAACGATGATGAACCCCCGTCAACGCACGCTTGCAACGTTCCAGTACGGCAGTCCGGACCGCGTTCCCCTCCTGGTTGGAGGCGGGCGCGAGTCCACGCGGGCTCGGTGGCATGCCGAGGGAATGCCCAAGACCGGGCTGCCTCCGGGCGGCTACTACGAGTACGCCTATCGACTGGCTGGGGGGGGCCTGCCTTGGCCCAAGGGCGGCGCCGGCTTCCCGGTGGATCACATGATGCGGCCCCAGTTCGAATCGAAGGTGCTGGAGATCCGGGAGGATTCCCAGGTGGTCCAGGACTGGAAGGGGAACATCTGCGAGATTGGCCTGGAATTCAGCCCCGCCTACCTGCGTAGTGCCATCGACTTCGTCACTCGCCGCTGGATTCGCTGTCCGGTGGAGTCACGGGCCGATTGGGAGCCGATGAAGCGGCGCTACGACCCGGACGATCCCGGCCGTTTGCCGGAGGATGCCGCGGTCCGGGGACCTCTGCTGGCGAATCGGGAGCATTATCTGTCCTGGAGCTTCCACGGACCGTTCTGGCAGTTGCGGGAGTGGTGTGGCTTCGAGGGGCTGTGCATGCTGTTCCTCGACGATCCCGAGTTTGTGCGGGAGATGGCGGAGTTCTGGGGGCAGTACGTGAATCGGTTGCTGGAGCGGGCTCTGGCCTGCGTGGTGCCGGACGAGGTGCATCTGTCCGAGGACATGGCCTTCAAGGGCTTCTCCATGATCTCCCCGGCGATGACGCGGGAGTTCCTGACCCCATGCTATCGCCTGTGGCACGACACGATCCGCAAGGCGGGGGTGCCGATCTACGCGATGGACTCGGACGGCTTCGTTGGCGAGTTGATCCCGATCTGGATCGAGTGCGGTATCGATGTCTGCGACCCCATCGAGGTCGCGGCCGGCAACGACCTGGTGGCGTTCCGCAAAGAGTTCGGTCACGATATGGCGTATCGAGGCGGCGTCGACAAGCGGGCCATGGCCAAGGGCGGGGACGTGCTCAAGGCCGAAATCGACCGAATTGCCCCGGTCGTGGCGGATGGAGGCTATATTCCCAGCTGTGACCACGGTGTGCCATCTGATGTCTCGTGGGCGAACTATGTGGAAACGATGCGACTCCTCGCCCAGGTGACGGGTTGGCTGTGATACAGGGCCAAAGGGATATGGATATATGAAGATCTGTCGGTTCCAATACCAGGACGCGACTCACTACGGCGTCATCGAGGGAGGCACGGTCACGGTTCTGGATGCGATGCCGTACAACGGGATCGTCAAGGGCGAAGGAAAGGTGGCTCTGGAGAAGGTGAAGCTGCTGCCGCCTGCCTTCCCGCCGAACGTGATTGCCATTGGCACGAACTACATGGGGCACATCCAGGAGAGCAACGTGACGCCTCCCGAGCGCCCCCTGATCTTCCTGAAGGCCACAAGCTCGGTGATCGGTCCCGGCGATGCGATCCAGTTGCCACGCATCGCCCCGGACCATGTGGACTACGAGGCCGAGCTGGCCGTGGTGATCGGCAAGAGAGCACGCCATGTCTCGGAAGAGGATGCGCTGGACTATGTGTTCGGCTATACCTGTGCCAACGACGTGTCCCAACGGCTCTGCCAGAAGACCCTCGACCGCCAGTGGGCACGGGGCAAGAGCTTCGACACGTTCTGCCCGTTGGGGCCTTGGATCGAGACCGAGATTGCCGACCCCCAGACCCTGGGCATTCGCTCGCGCTTGAATGGCGAGACCATGCAGGACTCCAACACCGGACGACTGATTTTCGACGTTCGGAAACTGATCAGCTATATCAGCGACGCCATGACTCTCCTGCCCGGGACGGTGATTCTGACCGGCACGCCGGACGGGGTGGGCGATGCCCGCGATCCCGCCGTCTACCTGCAGGCCGGGGACATCATCGAGATCGAGATTGACGGCGTTGGGACGCTGACCAATCCGGTCGTTGCCGAATGAACCGTCGGTTCGACCTGCTGGTCCTCGATGTGGACGGCACCTTCCTGACCTCCCGCAAGCTTCCCTCCGACAACGTGTTGGCAGCGGTGCGGGAGGCATTGGCGGCTGGCGTGGCCGTGTCTTTCGCCACGGGGCGCATGTTCGAGGCGATTGCCGACTGGGTTACCGAGCTTGGCCTCCAGAACCCGCAGATCGGCAACAACGGGGCGGACATTGTCGATCCCGTCTCGGGGGAACGCCTGCACAGCCAGTGCCTTGACAGCGAGACGGTGGCCTGGCTGGAAGAGCAGGGGAGGGGGGCGGATCTGCCCACTGTTCTCTTCGCCGGGAAACGCGTCCTGGCGGCGGCGAAGGCCGCGGAGCATTGGTTGCTGGAGCGGAACAACGAACCGGTCGCCATTGTGCCGCGCGGCGAATTGCTGGACCCGTCGTTGGCTATCGAGAAGCTCCTTTTTCTCTCGCTGACTCGGGGGGCTGAGTTCGCCCCTCTGCGCGAGCGGCTGATCGCGGCGGCTCCGGCTGGCGTTGGCTTCCAGTCCGAGGTGTCCGAGGGGGGCATTCTGAACTTCTGCCACCCGCTGGCCACGAAGCGCCACGCCGTGATCCGCCTGGCCCAATGGCTTGGCGTTTCCCTGGACCGGGTGGCAGCGGTGGGCGATGGCGACAACGACGCGGAGATGCTGGGCACGGTCGGGTTGGGCATCGCCATGGGCAATGCCGGCTCTGCCGCGCGCGAAGCGGCGACCGTCCTGGTCCCCGACAACGACCACGATGGCTTGGCCCACGCCATTCGCGAGCACGTTCTGCGCTGACCCCGGGGCGCGGAATCAGGGCCGTTTTCGCCAGACCGTATAGGGCAGGCATTCTGGGCCGGTGATCTTGTCGTAGCCCGCAAACAGCTGGCTGCAGATACGCTTGGTCGTCTCTGGAATCTCCACGCTGTAGGCGTAGCTGAAGGACTCGCGGGTGGTGGTCACCAGCAAGCGGAACTCCGCGTCGCGGAAGCGACGCAGGAAGCGCGCCTCCGCCCATGGTCTGCGGAACGGCTCGAAGAGTGTGTAGTAGTAGCCCAGTCGGTTCGGGCGGTCCAGTATCTGGTAGAGGAAGTCGTGACCGGTGAAGATCCCGATCGGGTCGCCGGGGGCCGATTCCCGCTGGACCACGGCGACCGTGCGCGCCAGGGCGCGACCGGGGTTCTCGGCAAAGCGCAGCGACGCCGATGCCGTCTTGACATGAACTGGTTTCCTGAGCACGAGGGGCAATCGCGCGGCCAAGACGGCCACGGCTCCCGCCAACACGGCGATGCGGAGGCAGAACAGTCCCCTGATCCCCCACTGCCCCGAGCTCGCGGTCTGGAGAGCCGCCATGCCCCAGAATGCGCCCACCAGCGCCGCCGGGAAGACATAGGGCACATGGGACGTGCAGTTCATCTGGCCCATACTGAGCGTGGCGAAGAGGATGTAGCAGCCTGCCGCTCCCCAGTGGCCGTTCCGTCGCTTCGCCAACACGAGGCAGACGGGCCCAATCGCGGCAACTGCCAGCACGCCCCAGACCAATGCCCCCCCCGCCAGATCCCGTGGCCCTGCCCCATTCCCGAAGGTCATGGTTCGCCACAGGTACTGGTACAGCAATCCATGCCGGATATTGAAGCTGTGGAAGCCGCCAATTACCTGGAGAGCGAAGGAATCCCACCGCACCCGGGCGGCAAAAAGGGCGTACACAGGGAAGGCTACGAGCAGCGGGGGGCCGAGCAGACATGCCCCCAGGGCCGCCGTTTTTGGCCCTGCCGCGCCCGCGGTCCGCCGCCGCAGTAGGAGCAGCGCCGTCAAGGCGGCGGGTACCCCCAAGGCCAGTGCCACGGTGAATTTGCAGAGCAGAATCAGCGCGCAGCACGTGCCGGCCGCCAGCAACCGCAGTCGGGAGTGCGTGCCCAGCAAGGCGGCCACCATGCAATCGGCGCCCATCAGTCCCAGGAGACAGCTCCAGAGGGTGGCGAAGGAGTAGGGGACGGCAAAGCAACTGGAGGTGGTGGAGAGACACAACACCGCCGCCGCCGCCGCCAGCGCCCAGAGCGGGTCGGCGAACCGGCGCGTCGTCCGGTAGACGGTCAGGCAGATGCCGAGACCCAGCACGCGAGCGGTAATCAGCAGGATATCCGTGTGGCTGCCGAAGGCCGCCAGCAAGCCGGCGTTAAGGTACGGGGGAAGCGGACCGTAAGGCCAGAAGGTGTCCCGGTAGAGCAGGGCACCGGCGAGCAGATCGCGCGGCACGCCGAACTCCTTGCCGGTATCGTTCACCCAGGCACCGAGGTGCCGGAAGAGGAGGACATGGACGAGCACCCAGAGCGCCACCAGGACCAGCACGCACGCCGCATCCGGCGACCGGATTCCCGTCCTTGGGCATGCGTCGAGTTGGTCCGGCTGTGGTTCTGGCATGTGGGAAATCGCCTGCGGGGAGGGTGGCGTGGGATGGAAGACAGGTAGCCTGGCGCTACGTTACTGTCACTGTGGGCTATCCATTTAACCGGAGCTGCGGTATGATGGCCGCATGACGTACCCACGCGCAGGCACGCACTACCCCGGGTCCGCAGGTGAACTGCGGTCGTGGTTCCCAACGGATGCCGAATGCCTCGACTACCTCGAATGGCTGCGCTGGCCGAACGGTTTCGTCTGTCCGCAGTGCGCCGGTGAGAGCGGCTGGCA
>JABGQJ010000519.1 GCA_018648945.1 Victivallales bacterium | reverse complement strand
AAGACCGAGAGTTGATCGCCCGGCAAGCTCATGGCACCCACCATGTTGCCGGCCGTCCCCGGCATCGGTTGCGGGCTGTTGCCGATCACCAGGAGTGCCACCCCGTGCTCGCGACAGAGCGGGCCGTAGACCTTTCCCACATCCTCCTCGATCGGGCGCACGCCGAACCCCTCGTCCCCACTGCCCAAGTAGCCACGCTGCTTGTCCTTGCCCTTCACGCTGGGGTAGTGGAAATTGCCGGAGTTCACCCCGATCACCAACTCGTCGATCAGGCCTTCCTTCACCCACTGCCGCCACGCCAGCGTCATGTTGCCATAGGGCGGGCCGACGATCTCCAGGCGGGGCACGCCGACGCCGATCCGCTTGTTGAGAGGCTCCAGTGCGGCCCGCAGTTCGCGGAAGAACAGGGTCAGCCCCTCCCCGCGCAGGTCCCGCCAAGCCTGCTGGTCGAATCCCTGGGCGCGGATGTTCACCCTGTGGCGCTTCTGGAACTCGGTCACCACGGGATCGCTGAAGCCGTACTGGTCGGCTGCATCCGCCGGACGCGAGTGACTACGCGTGCAGATGTAGACCCCATCCATGTCGTACTTCTTGAGGAACGCCAGGATCTGCCCAATCTTGTACTTGCGCACTTGGGGATACCAGTACTCCATCACCCCATAGTGCAGCTTCTCCCCCTTCCGGTCACAAGCCAGGTACTCCGGGTGCTCGATGGTGAAGGTGGATTGCCAGGGGAACGGGGCGCTGTCACCGTACAGAATGCTGGCGGGCGACCCCTCGTCGAACAGCGTCAGATAAGCATAGATCCGCATGCCCAGATCGTGGCACGAGCGGATGGCTTCCGTGCGTGGATCGCAGCGCGCCTCAATCTCCTGGAGTGGCCTGTAGTACCACTCGAACTTCTCCTTCCGGGTCTTGTGGTAGGTCTGGATCACCCACGAGGAGATTCGCCAGTACACCGTGCCCGCCTGTCCCTGCTCACCCCACATGGCCAACGCCTTGCGGATATGCTCCGGTGTGTCCAGCCGCGCGATCCCCTTGCCGATCACAATCTGATCGCCCCATGACACATTCAGCGCATTGGGGCGCGTCGGTTCGACCGACCACGCCACACTCGCCACAAACAGTACCAGCAAGATTCGTTGCATGCCGCGCTCCCAGATAGGATAAGGTCGACTCCTGTCGAACCTATCGCATCCCAGTCCCCAGTGCAATTCCGGAAACGGGGCCAGCCCCGCACCCCGCCGGGGAGACCCGTCTCCCCGCACCCCATGTGAGTGCGTTTGAGAGCGGAGTACCGCTCCCCAACGCGACCGCCGCCGCTGGCGCGCTGAGCAACGGTCGGGAACAGGTATGGAAGCACTTGCACGGTGGACCTAGCCCGCCTATCTTCTTTGTTAAACAAAGATGTTCCTGGAGACCGACAGCATGCGCGAGAATGATCTACTGGATCGGTTCGGCACGTTCCTGCTGGAGGCGGGATATGGGCCGGGCGACCGGTTGCCGTCGGAGGCGGAGCTGGCGACGCGCTTCGGAGTGAGCCGCGGCACGCTTCGGGAAGTCATCATGCACCTTTGCTTCCTCGGGGTGCTGGAGCGGGCGACGAGTCGGGGGACGCATGTGTGTGCGGTGAAATCCACGAGCATCGTGCAGGATCTCGCGTTTCGGCTGGAGATCTCGGGCTACAGCTTTGCCGAGCTGAAGGAGACGCGCCTCTGCATGGAGACCGCGGTTCTGCCCCTGGTCGTGCGCCGTTTCACTCCCGAGCACGAGGAGGCGCTGCTGGCCAACATCGCCGAGATGGAGGCGCTGCGCGATGACCCAGAACAGGCAGATGGGTTGGACAAGGAGTTCCATCTGGGGCTGTTCGATGTCTGCGGGAACCGCACGCTGCGGCTGTTCTCGCACGTCACGGCCCGCCTATTCGACCAGGTGTTCCGGGAGAAATTCCTGAACCCGGACGCGGTCATGAAGTCAGCAGGCAACCATCGCGCGGTCCTTGCCGCCATCGCGGCGGCAGACACGGCTTCGGCGGGGCAACTCCTCGCTGCACACATCGAGGGAACGTGACAGATCGCACCGATAGCGCGAAGAGCGAATGAAAGGCACCATCATGACGTTGGCTAGAGGATCCCTGGAATCGGGCGCCACCGAGGCGCGTTTCGCCCAGATGTCGGAGGAGGAAGTGCGGGCCTATGAGCTGACCGTGATGCGAAGCATCGCGGACCTGGCTCTGATTCCGCCCAAGCTGAACACCTCCCCTCTCCCGAAGTACGACTACGACCAGCTCGACTACGGCATGACCATCGGCATCGAGCGGACCCCCAAGGGCCGGATCTGGGCGGCCTGGGTCGGCGGAGACGATGGCCCCCGCGCCTTCATGGTCGCCGCCACCAGCGACGACGACGGCGAGACCTGGTCCAAACCCCGGCTGGCCATCGATTGCCAGTCCCCAGGCATGCCCATCCCTCGCAGTGTCATCGTCGGCAATCTCTGGACCGATCCGACGGGCAGGCTCTGGTTCTTCTTCGATCAGACGATGAACCACTTCGACGGTCGCGGCGGGCTCTGGGCGGCCATCTGCGAAGATCCCGATGCAGATATGCCGAACTGGTCGGCACCACGTCGGCTCTGGCACGGGGCGGCCCTGAACAAGCCCACGGTGCTCGCCTCGGGGGAGTGGATGCTGCCGGCCTACCTGCTCCAGCATTCCACGGGGATCGGGCCGTTCCGGGGCATCTTCCCGGAACTGGATCCCTACCGGGGCGTGAACCTGCTGGTCTCGAAGGACCAGGGGGCAAACTGGGAGCGGCGGGCCTGCGTGCCCTTCCCCAACCCGGACTGGCATGAACCCATGATCGTGGAACGGCAAGATGGGACGCTCTGGATGCTGGGTCGCACCAGCAAGGGGATCGCGGAGACCGTCTCCGCCGACGCTGGCCACACCTGGTCCGAACCCACGTACCCAACGGGCATCCGGCATCCCAACGCACGGTTCCATCTCCGCCGCCTGGCTTCGGGACGCATTCTATTGGTCAAACACGGCGCGAGCGTCGACGCCCACGAGGGGCGCAGCAAACTCACCGCCTGGCTGTCCGAGGACGACGGGAAGACCTGGCAAGGCGGGCTGATGCTCGACGAGCGCAAAGGCATTTCCTACCCCGATGGCTTCCAAACGCCCGATGGGACAATCTACATCTCCTACGACCGCAATCGGGCGACGGACGGCGAGATCCTCCTGGGCCGCTTCACCGAGGCCGATATTCTGGCTGGCAGACTGGTGGACCCGAAGTCGAAACTGAAGGCCCTGATCTGCCGACCCTTGAAGGGCCGCGAACAGAAGACGAAATAGGGGACCCCATGCCCGACCGCCGCGACATCTACTACTGGAAGTGCGACTGCCCCCTGCCCTTGGCGGAGCGGCGTCTCTACAACGACAAGTACGCCTGCGCCGACATCGGCGAACAGGTCCGGGCGGCCGCCGAACGCTTCTTTGGCTGTGGTACACTCCAGATCGCCGCCACCGGCAGCGCGGGTAATCACCACGCCTACACCCTGGATGTGGGCGCGGATCGGTACTTCTTTCGAGCAGCCGATGGCCGCATCGATGACGACTATCTGCTGGCAGAATCCGCCGTCATGCGTCTGCTTCGCCAGCGAGGCGTGCCGATTCCGGACGTCCTTGCGGTGGATGTCTCGGGATCGGTGGTCCCCTTCCACTACCAGATCCTCGAGTGGTGCCCGGAGCCTTGCCTGAATGTGTTCTATCAGGACGGCACCTTGGACCGGGACCGGGTGGGCAGGCAGCTCGGCGAACTCCTGGGCATCGTGCACTCAGTGTCGCCGCCGGGATTCGGCTTCGTGGATACCCACGTGCTAGACGCCACTGGCGAGATCCAGGGGCTCGACACCAGTCACCGGAGCTACTTCCTCAGGAATCTCGACACCCACCTCGCGTACCTGCGGGACCATGGTCTCCTGAATGCGGCGCGAACAAGGGAGATCGGCGAGCGCATCACGGAACTGGCCCCCCTGGCCGAGCTGGACACCGGTGGCCTCGTGCACCGGGATATCGCCTTCTGGAACATCATGGGCGAGCGCGACCGGATCACGGCGATCATCGACTGGGATGATGTGGTCATCGGCGACCCAGCCGACGATTTCGGCATCCTCAACTGCTTCTACCCAGCCGAACTGATCGCCCATGTGCAGGAAGGCTACCGCTCGGTCCGCGCCTTGCCGGAGCCCTTTGCCCTGCGCATGGACCTCTACACCCTTCGGAACATGCTGTGGAAGGCGATGGTGAGGCACTACATGGGGTATTTTGAGCAGACCGGAAACTTCTACATCCTGAACGCGGACAACCGGTCTTCACTCCGAGACTTCACCCTCGCGAAGATCGAGACGGCCCTGGCGGCACTGCAAGGAGCATAGACAGATGGACTGGATTCGGGAACGCGTGCGCTCTGGCGAGAGACTGGCCGGCATCTGGTTGGCCACGGGGTCGGCAGCAGTTGCGGAGATTGCGGCCACCATTGGCTTCGACTGGGCCCTGATCGATCTTGAGCATGGCCTGGGAACCGAAAGCAGTCTACTCTCCCAGTTGCAGGCCCTCGCTGCCCACCGTACCCCCGCCATCGTGCGCATCCCCGGTCTCGACCCGGTGCCCGTCAAACGCGCGCTGGACCTGGGCGCCGTCGGCATCATGGTACCGCAAATCGCCACGGCGGAGGAAGCCCGCGCCGCCGTGCGCTACACCCGCTATCCCCCGGATGGGGTCAGGGGAATGTCCAGCCAATCCCGCGCCGCCAGCTTCGGCCGTGACTTCGCCGACTACCATGCCCAAGCCAACACAAGCGTCCTGACCGTGATCCAGATCGAGACCCCCGAAGCGGTGGCACACGCGGACGAGATCGCCGCCGTCGATGGGGTGGATGTCCTCTTCATCGGGCATTCCGATCTCAGTCTTCAGCTGGGCTGCTTCAGAGACTACCAACACCCGCGCATGCAGGCGGCGGAACAGACCGTGCTGGCTGCGTGCCGCCAGCACGGCAAGCAGGCCGGCGCCATTCTGCGTCACCCCGCCACGGCGGAAGAGACCATGGCCCGAGGCTTCACCTTCCTGGCCACCGGCACCGATATCCGCTGCCTGAACGCCGGCCTCCAGGCCCTGCGCCCCGACCCCGCCAACTGACGGCGGATCCTTGCATCCGCGCAGCCCCCTGTCTATGCTTGCGGCCACTGGTCATCCCTGTCACAACCGAAGAGGGCACCCCCCCGTGCAACCCCATTCCCTGACCTTCCCCTTCCCCCTGCCGCGCACGCACACTGGCCTGCCTTTGGGCAATGGCGCCTTCGGGGCGCTGGCGTGGAGTGCATCGCCGGATACGCTGAACCTGACGGTATCGCGGAACGACTTCTGGGACCGACGGAATGGGGGACGGCTGCCCAAAGGCGCCACCTACGAGCGGGTGAAAGAGGCCTATGCCACCGGCGACCCGCAGGCGATGCGGGAGATATTGAGCCCCAATGCCGCCGACGTATGGCGCAGCGGAGCCCGCCCAAGCACCGTCTTGCCAGTGGGGCGGTTCGAGTTCCAGCTCCGCGAAGGGGTGTTGTTGGAATCCGGCACCGTGGACTGTGCGCGGGGCCGGATCGAGATCGCCCTGACCGGCACCAGCGCGCGT
>JABGQJ010000518.1 GCA_018648945.1 Victivallales bacterium | reverse complement strand
CTTGCGCCTCCGCTACAGTCGCCATCAGTTGCCACTCTCGCGCTTGGACACGTATACCATCACAACTCGTTGCCGCCGCAGAGCGCCGACGGGGGATCGGCCACAAAGTACCGCCCGCTCCGCCGAATGCCAAGAACCGCCAGGCACGCAAGACCAAACACCCCCATGAACAGCCATTTCCCGAGGCCTGGTCTCTGGGCACCCGCTAACTCTCCCTGGCTCCAGCCGGCCCGAGGATTGCAGCCCCCGGCGCGAGCCGGGGATTGGGGGCAGAGCGAAGGCCCCCCCGGCTGGGGTTGACAAGCGGCCCTCTGCTCTGATTGGGGTTGCCCCCCCATCCCCAGTTCCCAAACGTGGCCCGGCGGCGCGTGGCGTTTGAGGCGATGGCCCGATAGAGTAGACAAGGTGGCCAATTCGCCGCGACCCACGCAACGAACGGAGCATGGCGGACCATGATCTTCGCAGGGACGATGCCAACAGTAGCTCTTGTGGCGACGGCAACCCTCATGTTGGCTGTCATGCCAGGGAGTGCGAAGGAAGCGGGAGCGGGCCCCAAAGCTGTTACGGAGGACACCATGGAAATCAGCGTGACCATCGATCGCGGGACCGACCTCGGCCAGTGTTTCGGATCGCTGTACGAAGCGAGGACATCCGACAACTCCTTTGCCATTGGCGCCGGCTTCCCAAACGCATACAACACACGCTATCGTGCCGATCGCCACGCCGTGCAGTTCTTTGTTCGCCCAACAGACGGGAAACGCAAGTTTGACGCGGAGCCACTGCCGCGCCCCAATCGCCTGTGTGGTGCGTATCTCTATGGTCGGGAGGACGTTGTCTATTCAACCTACGACGGCAACAAGACGTGGGACTCAGGCGCGCGGTCGTGGCACCCGGCTGAGAATGTCGGCGGAACTGACGAAACCATGCGCGTCGGCAACAGTGTGCTGACCTTCGGCAACAGCACCGTCCTGCTCAACGGCAAGACAATCCTCCCGCCGCCCGACAGGGGGAGCTACCAGCTCTTCTTCTACGCCAATGGACACCTGTGCTTCTACCACGTGAACCGGGGTAAAGGGGGCTATCGGCCCTACGAAAACGATGGCAACGGATTCAGCAAGCTGTACGCCTGCCCCTGGACCCCCGACGACGGGCAGGTCGATCCGACTAAAGCCATCGTCCTTACACTGCCGGTCGTCGGAGAAACGACATTTGCCTGGGGGCAGCTCGGGGACCAGATCGTCACGGGGTCCAACATCGGAGGCTTCTATGTTTTTGAGGACGGCCGATGGACGATGCTCCGCAAACCCGTTCTGACGGTCAGCTTCCAGCTGTATTCCACCATGATGTTCCGCGACCGCCTGATCATGGGGCAGTACCCTACTGGACGCCTCTTCGAGTACGATGGGAAGACACTTGTCGATCTGCCCGGCTGGCCCCCCTGCCTCGATGGCGTGTCCCGCAGTTCCCGGGAAGCGCAAACAACGGTCATTTACGGCGGAGATCTGTTTGTGGGCGTTTGGCCCTGGGGCGAGCTCTGGCGCTACAACCCCGACAGCGAGGTCTGGGCATTCGCGAGTCGCATGTTCAAGCATCCCGATCTGTCTGACCAAATCACCCATCCCTACGACGTCGAGACGGCCGAAGCCAAGGGCAAGGTCGGCAACCAGTGGGGCCAGCGGGTCACCAGCCTGGTCACCAGCGGCCCGCATCTCTTCGTCTCCACATCCGCCAAGTGGCCGTGCCCGTGGGATGCGAAGGCGTTCCCGTTCCTCTCCCCCGACCTCTGGGAGTCGTACGGAACCGTCCATCGCGCCAGCATGTCCGGCCACCTGGGAGCCCCGACCAAGTGGACGGATGCCCCGACTGAACTCACGTTCACGTTCTCAGGCTCCGACGTCACGATCAAACAGGACGGCACCCTCCTCGCCCACACTGCGTTGCCCGAGCCGCTTGCGGATCGCCTCGAGGCCGCAGGGGGACTCAAGGACATCCGTTGGGGGACAGGCATCTATGGCCGTTTCGGTGGCAGAAAAATCCAGGGCTCAGTGAGAAGACGCTGACCCGCCTGTCCCACGGGTCTTTTGCGGCGCTCCGGGTCGCAAGCCCCCGGACACTGCATGCAGAAACTCCATACCCCGCCGAGCCCGCACTGGAGGTGAGAAGCTCTTTGCACGCGTGTTCTCTTCCCGGAAGAACAGGCTCGTATGTCACTTGGTTCGTTGCGTGTGCGGCAACGTGTTCGTAGTACAGGCTTTAGCCCGCTCTTCGGGGGGCCGGGTGGGTCAGGAGTCTGCCCCACGCCTCCCGGCCTGATTCGGTTGCGGGCAATGGCCGCGCCGAACTCTCCCTGGCCCCAGCGGAGCCGGGGACTACAGCCCCCGGCGCGGGCCGGGGGTTGGGGACGAAGGGGAGGGAAACCCGGATGGGGTGACAGAGGGAGCCTTCAGGGCATGCGGAAGCGACAGGACAGGGATGTCCCATGGCGTGGGCGGGCCCGTGCTCCCGCTCCCCGACGGGGAGCTACATGTCAGCCCAGCGAGCATCGCTGGGACAGAATCGCATCACCTCCGCCAGCAGCACGCTGTAGGCGTGCAACATGGAGACCGTGGGTGCTGCCGCAGAGATCCGATCGGGAGTGTAGCTCGCCCTCAGCGAGCGGGAGGGGAAACACGTGTGATCCCAGCGATGCTCGCTGGGCTGACATATGGCTCGCCTTCAGCGAACCGGACCCGGTGGTCGGAATGGCCTGGTTTGCGTTCCCGCCGCCGCCTTCCCGCCAGCGACGGTCTCCCGCGCAATTGGCCGTTGCGAGCGGCCCCGGTCGAGAAGAGTCACAATGGCGTGCTGCATGGCCACCTTCAGAACGTTCGACATGTGCGGTACCTCCTTGGGGGAGGCAACCGTAGCATGCACGGTTCGCGGTTCGAAGGTGGCCTAGTTTGAAGTGACCGATACTGGCCTAGTCTGAGTGGCCGCTGTCAAAACACGTGTGTTCAGCCCCTGACGCCCATCTGAAACCAGCCTTTCGCGCTGGAAGAGCTCCAGGCATCCGAGCAGAGCTTCGGGGAGTGCCCTCCCTCCGAACTGGAGGCGCGCAAGAATCTCTCCCACCGTGCGGCGACCGTTGATCCATGGCCAGACTCGGCGGGGATCGAGACCGTGCGAGGAGGCCAGATCATCCAGGGCTTGGGCCGCCCCCGGAGTTATGCTCCCTCGGCTGGGGTACTTCCAGCGCAACCGTTTGGGCACCGAGTCCAAGCCTGCCGCACCGGTCATGGGCTCTGAGGGCTCTGGCGGCACCAACCCCAGAGCGGCAGCCACGCTCCCGGACTCCAGGGCAGCGAAGTTCGACAGTTCCGCGACCAGACCCGCGATGCAGTCGGCGAGGTGGGCGCTTCCCGGAGCGAGTCGCCGACACTGTTCGACAGCATCCTCGGCTTGTAGGCCCAGGTGGTGGATTCCGGACAGCGTGCGTTCCCCCCCTGCGGTCACGGTAAAGGCGTCGCGCACCCGTGTGCAGATCCGCACCTTCCAGTCCTGGGCGGCCAGACCCGCAAGCCATGCACCTTCCCGCTCCCCTGCCGATGACAGCACGTGCAGGAACGCTCCCATGACCGCCGCCGAGCGCCCGAGCACGCTGGGGCTGATCTGGTCCACCGTGTCCAGGTTGCTGTGGTAGTAGCGATCCGGCCAGGCGGACACTTGGGGTGTGGGGACGTCGAAGAAGCCGTCGGCAATGAACGCATCGTTCCCGAAGAACGGTTCCGTCCGCCACGGAAAGCCAGCGTAGTGGTCTGCAGAAAAACACTGCCCCGGCATTTCGGCGACGGTTTCAAGGAGCAGTTGCGTCAACCCATCCGTGAAGGAGGCGTTCTGTTCTGGCGACCGGAAGAAGACCATGGCCCCTCCGCAGGCCCCGAAGTCCTGAGCGACCGAATCAGCGCACAGGCCAGCGACTACATTGCCAAGCTCGTGCTGCCGTTCGTGAAGGTAGGGCAGGTAGCCGTTGACCTCGGCAGCGTGGAGGAAGCGGATCGTGCGACGCAGAGGCGGCAGGGAACCGTTCTCCGTCAGTGTCTTTAGCACGCGGGCGAGTTCGAGGCAGACGCAACACCCGGATGCGTTGTCGCGCGCCCCTGGTTCGGACAGATGCCCCAGCACCCAAATCTCCTGATGGGCGAGATCCGTTCCGGGAAGCACGGCTTCCACCAGATCGGAGGCCCCCTCGATGAGCTCGGCGTCTACGCTTGCCTGAAGCCGGACAGGCCGGTCCGCATTGGCCGCTGTCAGGCGCAATCGCCGCCCTTGACGCGGAGACAGGTTGAACCCGAAGAGCGGGGGATCGCCACGCTTGCCCGGAAGGGTGGTCCACATGACGAGATCCGGGACGTCCTCCGGCTGTCGGATGGGAGGGTGCTCCTTCAGCCACGGGGGACAGATGCAGTCCGAAACAAGCCCGACAGCCCCACCCTTGTGGACGGCTTGCATGACTGCGCTGGGGAACTGATCGCAGAGCACGACCTTCCCCTCCCACTGTCCCGAAACGACACGGTCCGCCAGCAGCGGGCCTGACGTGACGACCAGCTCCGCCTCGATTCCCTCTGGCGGGGTGGAGTGACTGTTGCCGACAAGACACAGCGGCTCGTCTGCATAGCAGCAGACCCGGTATGCATCCGGCTCGGGGGCGATGATATCCAGCAATGCGGAACGAGGCCGCCACTCAAGGGGATTCCGGTGCCCCCCAAGGAATTCCGTTCGGTCGTCGGCCGGGTAGGGAACTAGGCGTGCTTCGGTGAGGCCACTTTCCATGTAGCGGCCGACCAGGAATTCTCCGGCCGCTCGCATGCCCGGACCGGGCACGGTGGGGTGGCAGGCCCAATGCTTGGCAATGTCACGCAGGCATTGCCCCGTCCGGAACTCGTCGGCGATCGCCTTGAGAATCGGTTCTACATGCATATCTCGTTCCCAGTGCTTCCCATGCTCCTCCAACTGCGGTCTGTGCGTCGCCGCGCCCTGTTCGGCGGGGAGGTCTCCACAGCGCTCAGCGAGAGCACTTCGGGGATTGCGGTTCGTTCGTCCATAGCGTGATTCTGGAGTTCGCGGATGCTGTCCTCTGCCTTGGCAAGGCCCATAGCACAGTCGACACCCGCGGTGGGCTTTCCGAATGTAGGCTTCGCCCAGCCGGATGGCAACCGGATTCCGTCCTCGCCCTATCCCAAATCGCCGAAGCTCCCGGGGAGCCACCGTCTCCCGCCAGATTCCCCGCCCGCTGTGGCAACACGCGCAGAACAGTCACTTCCTCCCATGGCGCCAGTGGAACACCGTCGTGCCGCCAGCGAAATCCGGGCGTAGCAGCTCAACTGTACCAGGCCGAAACAATGGTAAAGTTCACTTCGGGTGGACGTCGTGGACCTTCTGCTGTTCAAGGCCTGGTAACCATGAACAATGAAGCCCGGTGTCCGCCCATTTCCACGTCAAGCACGCAATTGCCGGAAGACCCGCAACTCCGCCCATTCCTGATCTGGCATTGCGCTCCTCTGCCACTCCGGAGTCCGTTCTCTCTCCTCGACCGGGACCCCGGGTTTGCACCCGGGGCTATAGTCCTCGGCCCCGCCGTGGCCATGGGTAAGGACGCAATCGCCGGAGGAACCTGATTCATGCAGTTGATGCCCTCGGCGGGGAATCAATGCGCATCAAGGCCTTGG
>JABGQJ010000517.1 GCA_018648945.1 Victivallales bacterium | reverse complement strand
GCCACCAGCTGCCCACCGGTGGTAAGACAGAGCGCATTGGCAACAGAGAGTTGGCAAGCATCCCCATCGCCACGCCGATTGAGCCGCTCCAGAAGCGCCGCATTGGCGGCATCCATCTGTTCGCGGGGCAAGGTCTGGTTGAGCACCTTCGCCATCTCCGCCGCCGTTTCGCCGCGCGCTCCGGAATGGACCATGGCCATGGCGGTCCCGATGCTACATGGCGAGAGGACGAGATTCCCCGACTCGTGGCGCAGTTGCGCGTACAACTGAAGCGCCATCTGATTGTAGGCAGTCACAACGCTCTGCTCGCCGCTCGTTGGCGGCTGCGCCACAACCTGCCCCGCAGCAGAGGTCCCCGTCCGGGCCCGATAGGCAGCAATTCCCAGGCCAACCAGAAGAGCCACTCCCACGTAACACATGATGCGTGCATTCGATGACATGTTCGCTCTCCTTACGCGTTGCCTCTGGTTGTTCGCTCGTTGCCCGCAGAGCGCCTAGGCAAGTGCTGCCTCAAGATGGTTGGCGGCTTCCTCGTCCTTGGCGCGGGCTTCCTGGATGATGGGGACGATGCGGCGGCGCACCTCGGGGTCGGCAAGAATACGGGCCTTTTCCAGGGACCGCCCGACACCGCCAACGGCGCGCCAGACGTGCCACATGAGATCGTGCTCCCGGGCGTAGCAGGCGGCCGCCTGGTAGAGGCGCGGCGCAAGTAGGCCGATGTCCGTGCTGGCGGCCTGCGCCAGGAAGATCGAGGCATACCAACGGCCCTCGGCAATGGTGCTGACCGCGTCATCGTGGACTTCCAGGCGCAGGCTGAGCTCCGCTGGGTCGTCGGTGGCGAAGTCCTCGTCGCAAAGCAGGTGCTCAGCCCAAGCTCCGTAGGCCGCCAGGCCGTTGTGGCGATCACCGTAGCGCAGGGGCGTTCGCACCACATCCAGCGCGAAAGTGATCGCCTCACGGAAGGCCTGCTTGCGGTCGGGAAGTGCCGCCAGCCTGTCGCCGATGAGCACGAGACTCCACGTATCGCTGAACCAATCCCGCTTGCGGAAATAGCCACAGGGCTCGTACTCGAGCCCAGCGTTGCAGTCAGGGGACGACTGGAAGAAGTTCCAGCCGACAAGCACATCCCCGCCCTCGTCATAGCCGGTGATGAGGCACTCCTCGGGCGGGCCGATCACGCCATGGGCAATCACCGGGTGCCCCTTGTCCCGGATGCTCTCGATGATGCGGGAACGCAAGTACTCCTCGCTGTCCAACCCCTGTGCCCGCAGTTCGGCCCGGCAGATGATCTCCCCTTCGCGACCGACCGCCGCCAGGGCCCGGCGGAAGATCTCGCTCGGGTCGTCGGAAACCAGGTAGGTACCGACGTTGTCGCCATGCCAGCCGGGCTTCCAGCTCAGCCGAAAGCCCGCGCCGGTCATCCCCATGAGATAGGCATAGCCACAGAACACCCCCGACTGATCGTGCGCGGTCCCGATCTGGCGGCAGCCAAGGCCGTCCCCGAGGAACTCCATGCAGGAACGGAGGCACGACGGCAGACAGACATCTTCCGGACAGCGCATCTTGCTGTCCTCGTGCTGTCGCTGCTCCGGAAAGAAGCCGACGCGCGGCACGCCTTCCAGAACGCACCGATCCCCGCTTCCAGTGTCGGTCTTCGCCTGTGCCATGGCACGATTCTCCTGCCTGTTCGTGCGCCGGGGCAATTGCCGCGTGCGGCTCCCGATTCATGCCCCATCGTGGCCACCATACCCGCGCCACGCAGCGGTGTCCAACGCGGTGGCGACCCCTCCCGCGATGGCAATCCGCCGGGATCTCGGTATGTTGGGCCGCGCTCGCGCCAAACCCCTGACTGACCCGTGGGAGATCCCGATGGACCTGGTATACTGCGTCCACATCACTGCCGACACCGAGGATCTGCTGATCTTCTCCGAACTCGCCGCCGCGTTCGGCTTCGCCGCCGCGAGCTGGCGCAACGTGGATACCGACGAGGCCTGGCTGCGTATCTTCACCGAGGATGAAGCCGCAGCCCACGAGATTCTGAAGCAACTGCAGAACGCATTGCCTGACTGGCAGGAACTGCTCTCCTCGACCCCTCGCCTGTCCGTCGATTCCGTCCGCAAACAGGACTGGTCGGAATGCTGGAAGGAACACTTCCATGCCTTCCGGGCCTCGCGACGCATCGTGGTCAAGCCCAGCTGGGAGGACTTCACACCGGAGAGTGCGGACGACATTCTCCTGGAACTGGATCCCGGCATGAGTTTCGGCACCGGCTACCACGGCACCACCCGCGCCTGTCTGGAATTCATGGACGAGTTGGCCGATGAACTTGGCCCCGTGTCCTTCCTCGAGGCCGGCTGCGGTTCAGGCATCCTCTCCCTCGCTGCCGTCAAGCTGGGCTTCACCCCCGTGGTGGCCTTCGACCACGATCCTCAAGCCGTCATGTGCGCCCGCGAGAACCTGGCGCTGGCCGGGGCGTCCCACGTCGCGGTCTCGACGGCCGATGTCGCCACCTTCACCCCCGAGCAACCCTCTGCCGTCGTCGCCGCCAACATTCTTGCCCACATTCTCGACCGCTACGCCGAGTCCATCGCCAGTTTCGTCGCCCCCGCCGGGCACCTCCTGCTGGCGGGCATTCTCACCGAACAGTACGCGGGCATCAAGGCCCGTTACGAGGCCCTCGGCTTCCGCGAACAGAGGACCCGCACGATCAACGAATGGACCAGCGGCATCTACCGCCGCATGCGACAGGGCTGAAGGGCCAGTGGGGGTCGGCATACGTCCCTCACTCCCCCGGCGCGACCTCGATCAGGGCCTGCAAGGTCGCGGCAGTCACTTTCCCCTTGCTGCGAACCGAGAGGTATTTGGCTTCGCGGGCACGAATGTGCTCGTTGATCGTCAGTGTTCCTTCGCTGCAGACGATGGGGATGCTGGCAGACAGGCGAATGGTGGCGGACACCGCGCCCTGAGTCGTGACCCACTCGGTGGCAGATACTTGCCGCTGGCTTCCTTCCACCTGGAACCGCCACTCCAACATCGCGGGTGCGACCGTACGAACCGTGTCGTCAATGGCGATCTTCCGCGCGCGGTCGAACGCGAAGGTCCGGTCGAACTGCTCCACCCCCAGGTCGAGAGGGTACGCGGGAGCCACCTCGCACTGGATGACATCAGTTCCCGGGCCAGCCACCAACGAGCGAATCCGGGGTGCCCGCCGATCCTTGCGCCAGTCGCCGAAGGTGAACCACTTCTGCCCCTCCCCCTTCTGTCCCCGGCCGTTGACGAGGAGCGTACTGTGGTTCCCGGAGAGCTTGTGGTGGGTGTAACCGGAATCGCGGAACAGGATCTCTCCCCGCGCGGCGAGGATGAAATGCCCCGCGTCGGGATGCACGTGCCCGGCCCCATAGTCGATGGCGGAATCCACGTGCTTGTGGCCGAGCGGCGGACCGCATTTCACGACGAGATGCGCCGCGTTGCCGACCCAGGCGGAACGAGCCGATACAATCCCCAAGTCGCGGAAGTGATGCTGCAGCGGCAGCCCACTCGCCTTGGGTGACCGGCTGGGAATGGCAGGCCCATGCCAGGCGAAGTTGAGGAAATGGGACCCACCGCCCGCATCCACTCCTGCCGCGAGCATTTCGCCGGCCAGCCACTGGGCCGTCTGGCTCCACTTCGACTCGGGATAGCGCCGGGCCAGATTGTGCAGCAGATGACTGGGGCCATACCAATGGTTGCGCGGGCCATCGGCCAGGTCCATAATGCTCTGTCGCCGAGTCCACATCTCGCGCGGCAGTGCCAGATGCAGGGCATAGGCCGCATTGCGCGAAAGCCACGGGTGAGGTCGGCCCTTGCCATCCACATACAGGTCGATCCCCAAACACCCGTCGGCCAGCTCCAGATAGCGCATGATGTATTCCGCACCATACTCCCAGTAGCCGTATCGCTCGTGACTGGCCCCATCGTCACCGAGGGCCTGCAACGTACGCACGAACTTGTCGTGGGCGAAGCAAATCCACGAAGCGGCCTCGGGCACTTCATCGACCATCGCGAACGCGGTCGTCGCCAGACCGCCAAGGCTGACCCACTGATGATTCTGCAGGTAGCTCTGGTGCCAGGGGACCTCCCTGTGGAAGCCTGCTCGCGCCAGTCGTTCGGCACGCGGCACAACGCCATTGCGGATCCGTTCGCGCTCCGCCGGCGTGAAGTTGGCGTACAGCCAGTCGTAGGCCAGTCCGATCCCCGCCAACAGATGCCCAGCGGCCAGATCCACGCCTGCCAGAGGCCCCGCGCCCCACGTGGGGTAGTCGATGGCCGCAAAGGCCCACGCCTTGCAGGCATCGAGATATGCTCGCTCACCGGTGAGTAGGTACACGAGGGCGACCTGCGGGATCAGGTTGCCCACCTCCCTCTGCCAGAGCTGCTCGCGACCACTGACTGGGTTCCCGGCCAGGAAGCTGCTCATCTTCTGGTTGTAGTCGGGCGGCTGATGGCGAAGCGCCCGATCCGCATGCCCGCGCAAGGTAACCAACTGTGCCTGCCAATAGGGATCATCCCTCACCAGCTGCCGCAGGGATGCCAGCCGTTGCTTCGTCAGGTACAGGCGCGGATGCACGCCCCGAAGCTCACCGGTGATCGGGCCACGCAACGGGGCGTCGCGCCAAACCCGCTCCACGCTCTGCTGCGACACCTGCTCGATGCCCACGTCATCGATCAGCACATCCACGCTCGCATCCTCCCGCGTGCCCTTCTCCAGGGCGATGGCCACGCGGTCCAGCCCCTCCTTCGGCACGGAGAAGCGCGTGGTCAGCCGCTGCCACTCGCCGGTGACCGCCACAGGGATCCGTTGGCTGCCGACCTGAGCGCCGCCCTTCTGTCCCCTTGGTTTGAACATCTGCACCTTGAAGTAGTGGGCAGATGGCGGAGCAGCGCCCTCTCCTTCCACGCGCAGCCAAAGGACCACGCGATAGACACCCCCAGCCACCACGGGCACTCCTGGCGACCAAGCGAAGTTCCAGCCCTTGTCCTCATGCCCACGGACCCGTAGACAACCGACAGCATCGTGCCCGATCTCGGCTACGTGCGCCAGGGCAACGGTCTCCGAGCGGGGGTGCCATTCCTCGATCCCCGCGGCAAAGGTCCATTCCTGGACCCGTTCCCCGGGCAATACCTCGGGCTGGCGGAATGCCGGCAGGAGTTGCGCCTGGTCCGGCACCCACACGTCTTGCGCACCCGCCAGGGAAACCAACAGCAACACAGTCGCGAGAACTCGGGCCATCGGGGACGCCAGGGAAAAAAGGAGGGGGAGCGGGCCCCACAAAGTCATGGCCGGTCCTTACCGAACCGCTGCCGATACTCCTCGGTCACATCCACCGCATGGACCGCCTTGGCAAAGGGATCCCAGGGCAATGGGAAACGCGTTCCCGTCGCCTGGAAGGAACTGGCGTAGATGCGGTGGCGGGGATGCGCAGGATCGCTCGCAGTCGCCGTCTTCCTGGCGAACCACGTCCGCTCCAAAGGCGTGTCCTCGGCCGCGCCCAGGTGATGCCAACGGCCCTCGCTCCACACCTCGACCCAGCTATGGTTGCCGCCATGGTTTCCCTTGGCGTCGCCCTTGCCGTCCTTCCACGACGGAATCCCGGCGATGCGGGCCGGAATGCCCACCGCGCGGCAGGCATCGACCAGAAGAATGGAGAGCCCGGTGCAGGAGGCGAAGCCGATCTTG
>JABGQJ010000516.1 GCA_018648945.1 Victivallales bacterium | reverse complement strand
ACTCGAAATACTTGAGCCAGAGACACGACAGCAGCTCCTTGGCAAAGGCCTGGGTGATGGCCCCGCGCTCGATGTCGTGCTGGTAACATGGATACAGATACTGGTCCACGCGACCAGGGGCGTCCGGCAGGAAGAAGAACGAGAACCAGGCACACTGGCAAGCTTCCCAGAATGTGCCGGGAGGGTGGCCCGGCACCCGGCGGCAACTCCGGGCCATGATCCCCAGTTCCAGCTTGCCCCCGGGCTCCGTGCATGCCAGCGCCATCGTGTCGAGCGCCTCTGCATAGCGGTCGCTGAGGTCAAGAAAACCCTCGCCGACGATCCGCAGAGCCGTCAGAAAATCGCGTTTCTTCTGCTGCTCCGGATCGTCGTCAGCTATCTGTGTGGCGCGGGCGTCCACGCGCTCAAGCAGGCCCAGGAAGCCCTCAGCGAAGATACTCGTGTAGTCCAGAGTCGTGTGGTTGCCGGCCGGGGCGAACATGCCTTCCGACCAGAACGCGTGGGTCTCCTCCGGGACGGGCCAATGGGTCGGTGCTGGGGGAGCAAACGTGCAGCGGCCGAAGATGCCCTGCACCACTCTGCCGCCCGGATCCACGGTCAGGCCCGGTCGCGCCCCGACGATGAGTTCGCCGTCGTTCAGGACCAGCTCCTGGTGGCGATAGTAGTGGGCCGCAGCCTTGGCGTGACGGATCACCTCGGGCTCGCCCACGCTGAGCGCCAAGGCTTCCTGGTGCAGAGCGCCTGCTTGAGGGTCCCCAAGCTGTCGACTGCTGAGCACGCGGGTCCGGAGGGCCTCGATTCGTGGTGTCATAGCCGTCGCGTCTCCATCGCTTGTGGTCCGCTGCCATTACCCCGTCATAGTCGCCCGTTTACCCCCTCCCACAGACGCTCCATGAAGTACCGGAAGTGAGCATAGGGCACATCCGGCGGCAGCGCGTGGTCGAGCCCGGCGACGTACCCGCCTTCCTCGATCAACGGTCGCACCCGCCGCAGTTCGGCATCGATCGCTGCCGGCCCCGCTGCGACGGCTCGCTTGTCTATGCCGCACCAGATCCGCAGGTCCCGCCCATACTGTTGGCGTACCTGGATCACATCCATGCCGCACTGCACCTCAAAGGGGTAGAGGATGTTGATGCCGGCGTCCAGCCACACCGGAATCAGCGAGGAGATGTCGCCATCGCTATCCAGGCAGAACCACTGCACCCCCTTGGCCCGCAGGTGCTCGATTACCCGGCGATAGCGCGGCAACATGAAACGCCGCACCATCTCCGGGCCGATCAGGGGGCCGGTCTTGTAGGCCATGTCCTCCCAGAAACCAAAGACGTCGATGTCCGTATGCACCAGGATCTGATCCATCATGGCGATGAGGAAGTCGGCCAAGGTGTCCATCATCTCCTCGACAAACGCCGGATCGTCGTAGAACAGCGTGCAGAGCTTCTCGACGCCCGTGAGATTGCGCAGGCCACCGAAGAAGCCGCCCCAGCGCCCGGCAATGACGATCAGCGGGGCCTCTCGCGTCTGGTAGGCCGCCAGCTTTGCCGCGTAATCCGTACCGAGCCGCGCCGCTAGGTCGGGACGCATGCGCTCCGCCCAGAAGCGGCGGAAGTCGCTCCGGGTCTCGACCGGAAAACGCAGGAACTGCGGCATGGACGAAAGCGGGTTGTCCTTGCGTTCACGGAGCACGATCCCGTCGTGGTTGACGTAGGTGATGGTCTCCGCATCCTCCGCCACGACCTGGCGCTCGAAGGGCGGGTTCGGGAAGAACCAAGGGGTGCGCCACGCACACGGGTCGATCGCGAAGCCATGTCCCTTGGCCGGATCGAAGCCCTCCGTCTGCCACCGTTGTGCCGTTTCCGGCCACCAGCCGAGGCACATCCCGTAGACCCCACGGTCCACCGGCTGGTAGTTGAGCACATTGAGGAACCGTTCCTTGGGCGTCATGGTTGGCTTCCCAGTAATCGGCAGCGTGGGCTCTCAATCGCCCGCCCGCACCCTAGTCGAGCGGCGCGTCCGGGGGGATTCGCAGGTCCTTTGGAGGCGTGACCGAGACCTCGTTGGGCAGTCCCAAGGCTGCGGTCTGCGGGCAGTAGTCGTAGCCGTAGCGGTAGGAACGGCAACCGCAGCCGACGTATTCCCAGACCGTCTTGCACTCGGGGGTCACCTCGAAGACCCGACGGGCGGCTGCCTCGCAGATCAGCGTGTTGCCGTTGGGGAGACGCTGGGCGCTGGAGGTGTAGGTGGAGTGGAACCGGAGGCCGTCGTTGTAGACCCACACCAGCTCCTTGGTCATCGGGTTCACCTCCAGCACGTAGCTCATGCCGGCGTGCCCGAGGTCCTTCCAGGGGGAGGCGCCGTTGTCGAAGATCATGACATTCCCGGCACCGGGGCAGCCCTTGGGGATCATGTAGGGCTCGTGCTGTCCAGAGAGACCGCCGAAGTAGTCGCCGCCGTACTCCCAGACAATATCGCCGCTGTCGCGGTCGATGATGTAGACCGTATCCAACTGCCGGGGGCTGATCATCACGTTTCCGGGTCTGAACCGCTGGTCGCCCTGGTCGGACCACTGGTTCTCAGGCAACTCGCGAACGGTGTTGACATGGGTCCAGTCCACCACGGTGCTATTGTCCGGCCCGGCATGCCAGCCCGGACTCGCCACCAGCCGGTAGTGGTTGATATCCAGATGCCCATGGCTGTTCCACTCCCACACCAGCTCGCCGGCCGGATTCACCTCCAGGATCGTGTCGCCGCAGATCGTCTGGTTCTGCCAGAGCGGATTGCGGACCTGCTTGAGGTACTCCTCCGGCACTGCCTCGCGGCAGATCAGGAGCGTGTTGCCATTCTCCTTCCGCCAGACATCGTGATGGGGCCCCATCAGCCGATGGTGAGGGTTCGTGCCTTCGGGGAAGTACTGCCAGACGAGATTCCCACCCCAGTCGTACTCCTCCACCATGCCGTCGGTGGAAGTCATCCCGCCACGCGACACCAAGATGTGGCCGTTCTTCAAAAGGTGGGTTCGGTCCGTGCCGTGGGAGTGGACGGAGGTATCGAGCCGCCACTGATTGGCGATGCGCCCATTCATATCCACCAGCTTCACGGACAAGCCACCGAAGATGATGGTGTAGCCGCCGAAGCAGGCATCCGGCTTGTAGAGCGTGGTGCCAGTGGGGTATACGGTTCTCATTGGGCGCCGCCGTCGTTTGCGCCGACGATCTCCATGGCCATGTCGGCCCATTGCCACAACCGCTGCGGCTCGTATGCTACGGTGCTGATGTCCTTCAGGATCAGTTCCAACGGGCAACCGTGGCGGGCACATACGTCCACAGTCGTCTGCAGATGCGTCCTGACCTCTCCGGGGCTGAACTCGGGCCACGCCAGCAGCGCGGGATTGGGCTTCCGGGAATAGACGTAGTCGCTCCCGATCTCCGCCGCCCCGATCTCTTCGTCGGCCCATGGGCTCATCGAGATCTTCCGCGCGTTGGGGATCTTGCGGACCTCGTTCATCTTCAGGTCCAGGGGATCGCAACATCCGTAGTAGACGAGGCCGAAGCGCTCGAAGATGGGCATGCAGATGTCGATCTCGAACTCCTGGAACATCGCCGGCGACACCGTGGAGAACATCTGTGCCAGGCCGAACATCCAGATGTCCTGCGTGCGTGGTCGCTGCGGATCGAACCCCGGAGCAGGCAATTCATCCGTGTAGGCCCCGGTGCAATGAATGAGCGACTGGTGACTGCACAGCAGGCCCTGCTCTTCCAGCTGGTCGAGCATGCTCAGATAGCCCTGCACGGTCCGCCGGGCCATCTCACGCATGAACTCCGGTCGGTCAACCATGGCGAAGAGCACATTCTGGACGCCCATCCAGGTGCTGATCGGGTCCCATACCGACAGGTAGGGATCGACGCTCTGCTCGCGGATCTCCAGCGTGCCGTCGAAGAGGTCGTGCGCCACCTCCAGTCTGCGGGCCGTCTCCAGCGGGTTGTGGGTGATGACTGGGGTCTTGATTCGATCCAGGTCGGCGTCCGTCGCGAAGAGGTTCGCGTAGGCGTGCCCGACGACGCTGTTGGTGGGGTCGCTCACCGCGACTTCCTGCTCCACGACCACGCCGAAGCCGGAGTTCCCCACGGCCTTGGGCACCCGAATGAACGGTTCCACCACCATGTCCACCGGGAAGTGGCGCCACCGATAGAGGATCTTCCGCAGCTGGTCCTCATACCCGCGGCACTCGCCGTCCTCGCAGGTGAGGCTCAGTTCGTCGTCCACGTTCATCTCGTTCCAGCAGATCTGGTCGATCGTCACCATCGGGCGCACGGGCTTCCTGGCGTTCAGGTCGCGCCACATCTGCCGCTTCTCGTTCTGCACAGGCAACGCGGCAATCTGCGCCACCTTGGCGGCCAAGCGCTGGATGATGTCTCTGTCTTTGGTATTCGGCATGGTTCAATCCTCACCAACAGTGGTTTGTCATTGGGCCCGTTCGCTGCTACCGCCTATTGCGTCTCCAGCACCGGCTGCACTTCGACGAAATTGACCATCACCTGCTGCCCCACCGGCCCGCCGGGCTCCCCGGGCTTGGCCCAATCGCTGATGGACAGGGCTGCCGGGCCGCCCGTGGCGCGGAACTGCAGCCAGTGATAGGTCATCCAGAGTGGTTTCTTGGCGGTGAACGGCCTGGGGCCGCGGCAGCTGGGGAAGGGGTGGCTGAAACCGCCGGGCACGACCGTCCCCCCGTCGATCTGGACCGAGAGGGTCTGCGAGACCTTGCGGGTCTTGCCGCCCTGCAGGTCCGCGAAGTCGCCGGTGATCACCTTGACCGAGTACAACCGGCCCGGTTCGAGTTGCCGCAGTTCCTGGCTCAGGACATTCGGGGCCTTGGCGGAGCGCGTCATCACGGCAAACGTATCGCCGATCTTCCCACTGGGATATCGCCCCGCGAGTGTACCGTAGCCACCGAACGTGCCGGGCTTGATGCTGCCGGGTTCAGCCGCAGCAGCCTGCCAACGCGCCAGCCCTTCCTCGAAATCCGGATCGGCGACATGCTTCAGCTCGTACGGGTCGCGCAGTAGACGCTCGGATTTGCCCTCGATGCAGAAGTGGCGCAGCAATCTACCCATGCAGTTGAGGATCTCCTCGTCGACGTAGTTGGACCGGTAGGGCTGCACCCCCCAGAGCCCAAAGAAGGCCGGATCGGTGGCGAGCATCTGCATCTGCTGGTCGAGGTGCACACGGAAATCGGCCTGCGGACACCGGTTGGCCGTGCAGTAGGGCAGATAGGCAAACATGGGCGTGAAGATCATCCGCCGCAGCGAGCCGGGGTGAATGCTCTCGTACGCCGCCGCAACGCCGTGGAAACGGGCGCGGATATTGCTCAGGTTCTCTTCCTCAGTAGGCATCTCCCCGAGGTAGACCTCCTCCGAGAACGGCCAGCCCGCGCCCAACACGGTCTTCACAAAGAGATTGTCCGGCGTCGCCCCGTATTTGCCGGCCAGGAACGGGATCCAGAGCTTGCCGGCGAAATCGGGATCCTCGGAGAGCCGCGCGAGGGACGTCACCAGGGGGGCCTCGAACCGGAGGGACTTGGCCCCGGAGTAATATTCGTCCACCTGGATGCCGGAGACGCCGGCCAGATCCCATCCTCGTGGGGCCCGCCAAAGCGCGAGCATCTTGTCGGCTGTCCACTCCTCCTTGTCGATCAACCCGGGTGCCTGAATATTGGCGATCCAGCTCTT
>JABGQJ010000515.1 GCA_018648945.1 Victivallales bacterium | reverse complement strand
ATGATCCGGGTCAGCACAGAGCCGATCAGCAACCAGAGGTGCATGCGATGAACGGCGCGGTACTTGTTGTGGGCGGAACAGTGTATTTCGTGGCAGCCTATTTCCTCTACGGGAAGTTCCTCGCCAGGCACTTCGGGATCGATCCCAATCGGACCACGCCAGCGCATGAGATCAACGATGGCGTGGACTACGTTCCCGCCAAGCCCTCGGTCCTCTTTGGGCACCATTTTGCGTCCATCGCCGGGGCTGGCCCCATTGTTGGGCCCGTGGCGGCTCTCTACTTCGGGTGGTTGCCGGCTCTGCTCTGGATTCTCATTGGCTGCGTGTTCATCGGTGCCTTCCACGATTTCGCTGCCATGTTCCTCTCCGTCCGGGACAAGGGCCGTTCCATCGGCCATGTCATTGAGAACCTGATTGGCTACGCTGGCCGCCAGGTCTTCCTGATCTTCGCCTGGGCCGCCCTGGTCCTGGTGGTGGCCATCTTCGGTCTGCTGGTGGCGAAGACCTTCGTGGCCACCCCGAGCGTGGCGACCGCATCGCTCCTCTTCATCGCGATGGCCCCGGTCTTTGGCTGGTTGGTGTATCGCAAGAATGTGTCCATCCTGCACGGTAGCCTGGTGTTCGTGCCCCTGCTTTTTGTCTTCGTCTGGGTGGGGACGCTCCTGCCCATTGATCTGTCGGCGCGTTTTCAGGCGTCCTCGCGTGCCTCGACCGTTGCCTTGGGCGAGAAGGCCATGGTGGCGGGCTTCGACGGTATGGTGGCGAAGCTGAACGGAGTGGAAGCTGTGGCTGAGCGGCTCGAGAAGGCGGATTCTCCTGCCGCGAAGAACTACCTGGGTGCTCAGGAAGCCGCCCGGGATGGCGTTGGCAGGCTGGGCAGAAGCGCCGAAGAGATGGCACCAGCAGAGCTGGCGGCCGCCGTCCGGGGCCCCGTGACAACAACCGTCTATGCCTCTGGGGCCGGCGGTCCTGCCGTGATCGACGGGTACGTCGGGATACTCGTGGCCGGCGTGATCAAGTTCCACGCCGACAACCAGGCCCGGACCATCTGGATCTGGGTCCTGATGGTCTACGTGTTCGTGGCCAGCGTGATCCCCGTCTGGATGCTTCTGCAACCGCGCGACTACCTGAACAGTTACCTACTGTATGCGATGATGATCGTCGGTTTCCTGGGCATCATCCTGGTTGCTCCGGCCCTCAAGTTCCCCGGCTTCGTGGGCTGGGTTGCCGCCACCCCGAAGGGCAAGATGGAGAGCCTGTTCCCAATTCTCTTTGTGACCATCGCTTGCGGGGCGTGCAGCGGTTTCCATTCTCTGGTCTCCTCCGGCACCACGGCCAAGCAGGTGTCGGACGAGCGTCATGTCCTGTCGGTGGGCTATGGCGGCATGCTGGTTGAGGGGCTCCTGGCGGTCATGGCTTTGGTCAGTGTTGCGTACCTGGGTCCCCAGGCCTACAAGAGTGTGCTCAGCGGCGGTGCGGTCAGTGCCTTCTCCTCGGGACTGGCCACGTTCGCGAAGGATGGCTTGGGGCTGCCCTTCGGCATCGGCAAGACGTTCGTGGCAATGGCCATCGCGGCCTTCATGCTGACCACTCTCGACACCGCCACGCGCCTGGCTCGTTTCACCTGGCAGGAGCTCTTTCTGCCCAAGGCCGCTCCCGATGGGGCCGAGACCGCTGGCAAGCGGGCCCTGCTGGCCCATCCCGTGGTGGCGACCGTCGTTTCCGTTGGCGTGGCTGTGGCCTTGGCCCTCAGTGGCGGGGGCATGGCGATCTGGAAGGTCTTCGGTGCCTCCAACCAGCTGCTGGCGGCCCTGACGCTTCTGGCCGTGACCCTCTACTTGCTGCGCAGGAAGAAGAAGTTCTGGCTGGCCCTGGTCCCCATGGTTTTCATGATGGTCATCACCATCTGGGCTCTGGTCCTGCTGATCATCGCGAACTGGGGCGAGAAGCTGCCCCTGGCCCTGACCGCCGCCTTCCTGCTCGTCATGGCCCTCGTTCTCGTCGTGCTTGCGGCGAGGTCCGTATCGACAGCCCGAGCAAGCTAAGAGAGTTCACATGACGCCCAAAGTCTTTGTTGTCGGGTGCGTTTCGGACGACCCGTTTGCCATCGATGTCGCGCACTACCTCGGCCAGGCGGTGGACATCTCCGACCTAGTGGCCTACAAGCAGTTCGCCAATTCGGAGTTCTGCCCCCGCTTCATCAGCGACGAGCGGCGGATGGACCACATCGGGGATTCGCTTGCGGGCCAGACAATCATCATGATCTCCACCTGTTGCGGCGAGCACACGCGCAACTCCCGAGCCATGCGCACGTTCCTCATGGCTCGGGCCGCCAAGGACAACGGCGCGGCGCGGGTCGTGCTCGTGGAGCCGGACCTGTTCTACAGCGCCCAGGACCGCGGGCCGCGTCCCGGCCATGGCGAGGTCGCCTCCGAGCGCAGCGCGAAGGACTACAAGAAATTCGACGGCCAGCCCTTCTCCTCCCGCCTGTATGCCGAACTCCTGGCCGCCAGCGGCGTGGACGAGGTGATTACCATCCATAACCACTCCATCACCGTCCGACGGCTCTTCAGCCGGGAGTTCCGGGGACGCTTCTTCAATTTCTCTCCGGCCAGCCTGTATGCCGACTACTTGACCAAACACGAGATCCTGCAGCCACGCGCCGACAGCAAGGGACTGACTGTGTGCGCTCCGGACAATGGCGCGGCCCCGTTCGTCAAGGAGGTTTTTAGCGAACTGCAAGCCCGCACCGGCAGGCTGTTGATCGGCAGTGAGCCCACCCTTTTGCTCATGAACAAGGAACGCTCCGGTGAACGGCAGGTGGCTATCGAGCCCAGTCCGGAATCGCCCACGGTTCTGAACGACGTCAAGCAGCGGGACGTGGTCGTCTTCGACGATATGGTCCGTACCGGCTCGACCATCGTCGAGTGCTGCCGCCAGATCAAGGCGGCCGGTGCCAACCGCGTGATTTTCGTCGTGACCCACTTCTACTCCTCCGACGAAGTGAAGGAGAACCTGAACGACCGCGCGATCGACGAGATCATCACCACCAACACCCTCCCCACGGTCCTCAATCGCGACATGCAGGGCCGCCTGCGCCGCAAGATGCTGGTGCTCAAAATCGAGAAGTGGATCGCCAACTCTCTCTACAACGAGTACTTGGGTGGCAAGGGTTTGCGCAACCAGCCCCCCTACTCGGTGGACATCTCCACCAAGAACCCCCGCTGGCGCGATATCCACAACGAAGGCGGCATGTAAAGGGAAGCGCCGGCATTTCTCTGGCCGGTCGCGCCAGCTTCCAGCCGGCATCTTCTCCCTCTTGCGGTGGCATGGGAGGAAGAGGCCGACTGTTCGCCCTGGGTGCTTGGCAGGAGACGCGCGGTCTACTTCGCTGGCTTCTGCTTGGCGTCCGTTTCCGGCACGCCGAGCTTGCTGGCCATGAAGTCGAGATCGATCAGATCCGTCTCATTGGTGGAGACGGCAATCTGGCTGATCTTGATATTGCGCGCGGCCTCCAGGGCGGCGATGATGCTACCACCGCTGCTGGACAGGGCCTCGTTGCGGAGCTTCTCGCCTTCGGCTTCGTTCAGCTTCACTTGGCGGTCACCTTCGGCCTCCTTCTGGGCCTGCTCGAGATCGGCATCGGCCTTCTTCTTGGCCGCGTAGTTTTCGGCTTTGGCCTTGATCTTGGCGATCTCGAGGTCCGCGTCCGCCAGCAGGCGAACGATCTCGGCCTTCTGGTCCTCGTCGATTCTCTTGACCAATCGGGCCGTTTCGGCCTCGATGACCTGGGTCTTGCCTGCCATCTTCTCGGCCTCGGCCATGGATTTGTTGTACTCCGCCTCCTGGTCGGCCAGTTTCTTGTTGCGGATCTTCTCCTCGTAGTCCGGATCAAACTCCACGTCCCGCAGCAGGACTGCCACGACCTCGAGGTGCTTCTCCACTAGGTTCTTGGCCAGCAGATCCTGGATTTCCTGCGTTCGCGTCCGGCGTTCAGCAGGGTCGTAGAACTGCTCGGTGGTCATCTGCCCCAGCTTGGCCAGGCAGGCTAGGCGGGCCTGGTTGCGCACGATTTCCTCGTATTTCATGCCGGGACCCACTTCCTGACGGAGCAGGTGAGCCTCGCCGGGGGTGATGCGGTACTTGATGGTCACATCGACCGATACGCGGTAGCCGTCGCCGGAGGTGACTTCCACATCGTCCTTTCCCCGCCGGCTGCCCTGCTCGGGATCCCGGGTCATCTCCAGGGTCTGCACGGTGCTATCGTAGAGCTCCCACGAGTCGATGAACCCGAAGTTCCGATGCCAGCCGGGACCAGAGTCCTTGGCGACCACGCCCTTCCTGCCAAGGATGCCAAGCTCCTGGGTTCGTACCCCCACTTGTCCCGCTCTGATATCGACGGTGAGGAACATGAGCAGGAGCCAGAGCCCCGCAATGGTGATGACGACGATGGCAGATGCTATCTTGAGTGTCTTCATTTGGCCTTCCCTCCGGTGGCGGCTGGCGTGGTCGCGGCGGCGGTGTGGGCGAAGCGCGAGGTGGTGCTTTCGGTTACGTAGGGCTGTCCGGTGATGGTCACGCCCTGTAGGCGCTTGGCGTATTCCAGTTTGACGATGTTCCGTCCGCCTTCGCCGGACAGCGCCATACCCAGAGCTTTGATGCCGTCCGCTTCGGCTTTCTTGGTCGCCAGGATTCCTTCTGCCTCCTGCTTCTTCTGGTACAGCGCAGCCTCGGCACCGATGGAGATGCGCTCAAAGTAGGCGTCGGCCTCAAGTTCCACCTTCGCGGCGTCCGCTTCGGCCTGGATGATCATGCGTTCCACGTCACCCTTGTACTGCTCGATGGCCACGTTCTTCTTGTTGGTGGCGGTGACATCTTCAGTATTCTTCTTCTGGGTCGCGGCCAACGCCTTGGACTCTTCCTGCTGCGCCTGCTGGTCCGCCAGCTTCTTCTTCTTGATCATCGCCTCGTATTCGGTGTAGAAGCGAGGCCGGGTGGGCAGGACGATGCTGTCGACTTTGATGCCGTATGGCTCTAGGATCGCGCTGGCGTCGACGGTCGCTGCTGCGATCTGCTCGCTGCGCCTGGTGGCATCGTAGAAGTGCTCGGTGGTGAGCACGCCAAGGTGGTTGCGAACTTGCGTCCGGACGAAATCGCGAGCCCATTTCTGCTTGTACAACTCGCCGGGGCCAGAGGTGGCCAGGACCAGGTCCGCTTTGTCTGCCATGATCCGGTATTGGACAATCACGTCCACGTGGACATCGCTGCCATCGACCGTCTTGATCTTGACATCGTCCTTGCCCGGGCGTTCGCCCCGTCCGGGCGTGACGGTCATCTCCAGGGTCTGCAAGGTCTTGTCCAACACGTACAGACGATGAGTGAGGGAGATGTAGAACTTCTGGCCTGCCCGGGGCACGATCTTGGCTTCTCCAGTCCATTTGTTGAGCAGCAGGCCTACTTCATCGCCGCTGATCCGGCCGACGCGGAGCACGGATAGTGTAGTCACGATCAGTACGATGACTGCTGCCGCGACCCAAGCGAGACCACTGGTCAGTTGGGGTAGTCGTGAGTCTTCATCAAGATGTATGTTCATGGCATGACATCCTCTTGGTGGATAAGGGGAGGGGGGGGAGAGTGATCCGGTTGCTACTAACTTACCGTGCGGGGATGCCCCTCACAACCGGTGATGCCTTGACAGGTCGTTACAAATGACCGACATGTATGGAACCCTACGATCCACAGGAACCCAACG
>JABGQJ010000514.1 GCA_018648945.1 Victivallales bacterium | reverse complement strand
TCAACTGGAAGCGGAGCGCGCACTCGGGAAACAGCTTCCGTATGGGGATCTCCATGGGAGCCCTGTTCAAAGCCGTGGCGAGCGGGAAATGCGAACTGCGTGCCGAAGCGGAATACACTGGTGGCAAGAAACGAACCCTCCGCGAGACCGTGCAGCTCAATCCCGACCTGAAGCGTCCTGCCGCGCCCGAACCCAGAGCCGTCCTGCTTTTCACGGGCGCATACCATGGCCCCAAGCTCAAGCTCGCCAAGGATGGCGCGCGCGGCGCTCTCTGGCTGGATCTGGAGTCGGTCGAAGGGCTGGCGCGGGGCGACAAGCTCCTGATCGATGGGCCCGCGACCAAACGCTGGAAGGAGCTGACGCAAAATGCCTGCAAGTGGGGGAACTACCGGCAGTACGCCGTGCGCATCGTGGAGGTCCAGGGCAACCGGGTTCGCATCGAGCAACCCCTGCGGATCGAGTTTCCGGTGATCGATGGCAGCAGCGTCCGCAAGATGAACCCCATCGAGTGGTGCGGCGTGGAGGATCTGGAGATCGAGCAGACCGAGAATCTCTGGATCAACACCGTCGAGTTTCGCTACGCCTGGAACTGCTGGGCACGGGGCGTGAAGGTGAGGATGACCGGCCGCTTCCCCATCCACACCACGATCGGCAAATGGTGCGAGATCCGCGACTGCATCTTCGACGATGCCTGGTTCAAGGGCGGTGGCGGCACTGCCTATGTGGGCTGGCAGAACTCATGGGATTGCCTGATGGAGGATGTCGAGAGCTTCAACTACCGCCATGCCCCCCTTGTCCAGTGGGCGGCTGCCGGCACGGTGATCCGCAACGGCGTCTTCCACAACAGCGATGTCCAATGGCACTCGGGCTGGACCCACGAGAACCTATTCGAGAATTGCGTGACCAACTCCGTGCGCGGGAACGGCGGCTACGGCTTCGGCATGTGGGCCTCGCCGCCTGAGGACACGGCCCACGGCCCCAACGGCCCGCGCAATGTGCTCTACAATTGCGACACCATCTCCGAACGGGATGGGCTCTGGATGGGCGGCATGAACGAGAACTGGCTGGTTCTCTACAACCGCTATATCGTTGAGAAGGGCAGAGGTGTATTCGCCAAGACCGCCAGCTTCGACCATGTGGTGCGCGGCAATGTCTTTGTCATCAAGGACCAGCGTTCACCCGCCGTCCTCTTCGCCACGCCCGACTGCATCGGTGGCGAGATGATCGACAACACGGTGTATGGCGCGAAGGCCGTGTATGCAGGCAGCTGCAAGCTGGCGGTTGATCGTGGCAATCGCCTACTGCCCCTCGGCGATGCCACTCCCGCCCGTCCCATGCCCCCCGTTCCCTCCATCTACGAATGGCAGAAGAAGAACGTGCCCGTGAAGCGCGAACTGCCCATCCGCTAAAGGACTTCCTATGGACGCAGCCATCCGCGCCGGTCTTGACCAGCATTTCCCCCGCTACACCGAACATGATCCCGCCGTGCCGATCTGGTGTTTGACGCCCGGCCAGGGCGGCTGCCTGCACCGCTTTTTCGACACCAGTCCCCTTAGCCCCTCCGGGCGATATCTGGGCTGCATTCGCCTGTTGCAGGAGGAGCGCCCTCCCATGCCCGGCGAAGAGGCGGCAGTGGTCGTGGTCGATCTCGCCACCGGCGAGGAACGCGTGGTCGCCCACACCCGCGGCTTCGAAGGTCAAATGGGAGCGAACCTGAACTGGGGCAAGGACGACGAGACCCTCCTCTACAACGATGTGGACACGACCACCTGGGGCGTCCACTGCGTGCGCCTCCACTGGCCCACGGGCAAGGTCTTCCGCTTCGGTCGGGGCATCTACCAGGCCTCGCCCGACGGGCGCCAGGTGCTTTGCACCAACCCCCGGGCCATGCGCCGCACCCAGAACGGCTACGGCGTCGTGGTCCCCGACGAGCACGTTCCCACCAATCTCGGACTCAGCGACGAGGACGGCCTCTGGCTGGCCAACACCGAGACTGGTGAATGCCGCATGCTCATCTCCATCCGCGAAGCGGTGGAACGCACCGCCCCCGCTGATGACCTGGCCGAGTATGACAATTGGGAGAACTACTTCTTCCACTGTAAATGGAGCCCCGACGGCGAGCGCATTCTCTTCAGTCTCCGCCGCTTCCCGCGCGGCATGGAGACGCGCTTCAACACGCTGCACCAGCGCGCGGTCAGGTTCGACGTGTTCACCATGCTCCCCGATGGCAGCGAGTTGTACAACGCGGTGGACGCCAACCAATGGGAGAAGGGGGGCCACCATATCAACTGGTACCCCGACGGCACCCGCCTCTCCATGAATCTGAACGTCGAGCGCACCGGGATGCGCTTCATGGAGGTGAACCGCGACGGCACCAACCTGCACAAGATCTTCGAATCCCCTGGTGGCTCCGGGCACCCCACCATCCATCCCAGCGAAGCCTTCCTGGTCACCGATACCTACGTCTTCGAGTCCTTTGCCTTTGGCGACGGCACCACCCCGCTCCGCCTTGTGGAGTTGCCCTCCGGCCAGGAGTCGCTGCTCGCGCGCATCCGCAGCGAGACCCCCGTCCAGAAAGAGCACGTCTCCATGCGCCTGGATCCCCACCCCGCCTGGGATCGCTCCTGGCGCTACATCCTCTTCAACGCCTGTCCCGACGATACCCGCCGCGTCTACCTCGCCGACATGGCGTCCGTCATCGACCGGCTTACCTGATTGGGAGCATATCACGATGGATCCCCAGTGGCATATCGCCTTCCTCAACATCAGCACCACCGACTTGGCCGGGGTGACCTTCCGGCACTACTACAGCACCCCCGAGACCATGCTCGCCACCCAGCTCAAGGCTCGGGAAGAGGCGGAACGACGCTGGGGCGTAGGCCGGTTCGTACACACGTCTCTGGATGTACCAGCAGCTCGCGTGACCACGCTCTTCGGCATGCGCACCGTCTTCTCGGACGACGATGAGGTGCCCTGGACCGATCCCGCATCCAACCCGCTGACGGACTGGCAGGACGTGGATGCCATGCCCATGCTGGCCCCCGCCGACTGCCCCGCCTTTGCCGCCAAGCGCAAGGCCTGGGAATACTACAACAGCCAGGGGATCAAGACCGGCCTCGGCCCCGGCGCCGCTTCCACCGTCACCGATGTCTGCGACCTCACCGGCAACGCGTTCCTCACCTGGTTGTTCGAGGCACCCGAGGCGGCGCACCGCCTGCTGGAGCGGGTCACCGACGCTCATTTCGCGGTCCGTGACTGGTGCCGCGACGTCACCGGCATCCCCGTCGGCGGCAGCGTCGGAGACGACTTCGGTGGCCTGCTCTCGCCCAGCATGTTCCGCGAGTTCGTCATGCCCTGCTACCGCCGCGTCTACGAGGGCTCGTCCCGCATCTACATGCACAGCGAGCTGCTGAACGTGGAGCACATGCGCATCATCCGCGACGATCTCGGCTTCGACGAGTTCCACGGGGCCGCCCACGAGAAGCTCTCCTTTGCGGACATGCGCGAGGTCATGGGGCGCAACTTCTGGGTTCAGCTCACCCCCCACGAACTGGCCCTTCTGTCTCCCCACCAGCTCCGCGAACGCATCAAGGTCCTGGCCGGTTCCGGTGCCATGGCCGTGCAGATCTACCCCGGCCGCCTCACGCCCCCCATCAACATGGAGACCGCCATCGACGCCTGCCGCCAGGAATGCCCCGCCGGCCCCCGGTGGTAGCCGCCGTGTACCGCACGCAGGTTCCCGCCAATCCTCGGTCAGCGCGGTTGCATCCGTCTGGCCGTTTGGCTAAGGTAGGCGCTGGTCCCCTTCGGGACCGTTCTGGAGTGTTTTAAAAACCACTATTCTCCTCTGGAGGACTCTCCCATGCGCAAGCTCAGCGTTGTCGCCCCCGGCTGGTGGGACTACACCACCATCAGCGATGAACTCGTCCAAGATGCCGCCAGTCTCAGCGTCGAGGATATCGCGCAGCTTTCCCGACCCGGCTTCAAGGTGGTCATGTACGACACCATCGAGTCCTTCTATCTGGCCGAGGCGCTGGAGTACATCGAGGCCTGGAAGCAGTCCACGCCAGACAATCCCTGTGGCATCTGCGGCCCGATCGGTCCCACCGAGCAGTTGCCGCTGGTCGCCCAGATCGTCAACGCCATGGATATGGATCTGGCCAAACTCGACGCCCACTTCTGGGGCATGGACGAATGGGTCGAGGATGGCAAGTCCGTGGGCATGGACCATCCCCTGTCCTTCGCCAAGTGCGATCTGGAGATGTGCTTCAACAAGATCCGTCCGGAGCTGCGCATGCCCATGGAGAACCTGCATTTCCCCATCGACTTGCAGGGCTACAGCGACAGCTACGACCAGGTGACCTGCAAGCTCATGCAGGGCGGCCAGGGCGATGTGAAGCACTGGGCCTTCAACGATCCGCTGAAGCGCGAAGGCGAGTACGCCGACGTGCCGCCGACGCCCGAGCAATACCGTCAACTCGGCACCCGTGTGGTGGATCTGCATCCCATGACCGTCATGCAGAACGCACGCACCTCCGGCGGCGGCAATATCTCCATGGTCCCGACCCAGGCCGTCACGGTGGGTCCCAAGGAGACCTGGAAGTCCGAGAAGGTCTCCATCTGGCAGGCCGGCTGCCACGACAACGCCTTCGGCATGCGGTTGACCAGTTTCATGATCAGCAAGGGCCTGGCGGACTCCGCCGTGCCCATGAGCCTGCTCGCCGACCACCCGAACGTGCAGTTCAACTTCTTCCGTCCGGGCATCGGCCCCTGCGAAGTGGAGATGCACTAGGATGAGTGCGAAACCCACCGTCCTGGCGGTCGCGGCGCATCCCGACGACATCGAGATGACCATGGCTGGCACCCTGTTCCGCCTGCGTGACCTGGGCTGGGATGTGCACTACATGAACATCGCCAACGGATCCTGCGGCACGGCCGTGGACCCGGAGGACACGATCATCGCCAAGCGCGCCGCCGAGGCGCACGCCGCCTGCAACCTGGTGGATTTCACCTGGCATCCGCCCATCGTCAACGATCTCGAGGTGTACCACTGCAACGAGCAGATCCGCCAAGTCCTGGCCGTGATCCGCGAAGTGGCACCGAGCATCATCCTCACCCAGTCCCCGGTGGACTACATGGAGGAGCACCAGAACGCCAGCCGCGTGGCCTGCACGGCTGCGTTCTCCAGGGGCATGCGCAACTACTACTCCGTGCCCACCCGCACCCCGATCACCGATGATGTCACCATCTACCACGCGATGCCGCACGGCTTGCGCGGGCCCCTGCGCAAACGGTTGCGGGCCGGGCAGTATGTGGACATCGGCGAGACCGTCCCCGAGAAGCGCGAAATGCTTGCCTGCCACAAAAGCCAGAAGGAATGGCTCGATGTGAGCCAGGGCATGGATGCCTACCTGGATGTCATGGCCGACTTCGGCCGGCAAGTGGGGGCGGTATCCGGTTGCTTCGAGTCTGCCGAAGGCTGGCGGCGGCATAGCCACCTCGGCTACAGCGCCACCGAGGTCGATCCCCTCAGCGAGGCGCTGGGCGAGCTCTGCGTCATCGACCAGGAGTACGAGCGCTGGTTGGACGAGGTGTAGACCCGACGACGCGATGATGGGCTGATGTGTGCGTCATTCCCGGCTTCTCCCTGCCCTCGGCGGCTCCTGGAGACTGCTGCAAGATCGCCCCTGAACCGCTTGCAGTTTGCCGTCCTGCGTGTATAGGATTGGCCGGTTCCTTCCACACCAGAACGCCCGGAGACGACGAC